>NZ_JBMPPK010000011.1:0-223023 GCF_049339405.1 Undibacterium sp. Tian12W | reverse complement strand
TCTTACCGTCGTCTAAAAATGCGTTATGAGAAACTAGCTATGACACACGAAGCATTTCTTTCGTTGGCTTGTTCTCTCATTTGCTGGAACTTTCTTAAACCTTTAATTTAATTTCGCAACAGCTTCTTAGTCAGCAACGGGCTGCAATTGAACTTTGATCCCAGTGCAAGTTTCAGTGACGCAATCAGTGATAGAGATTATCAGCTGGCTTGGGAGGTATTAAATAGCCCTGGATGGTTACTTGAGGATGCGAAAAGCGCATTTAAGAAATTAGTTGACCATACTGGCAACCAACTATTATCTGGCCTGTATAGCAAATGGACATCACTCAATCATCCTCAACAAGGCTATTGACTAGCGTGAAAATTCTCTAGGATGAATATTGCTGAACACGCCAATTACTTCTTTAGTTGGTGAAAGTCTTAAGCCATCCTCTTGGCCTGATGTATCAACTCAAATACCTGTTTCGCCCCGGCGATGGATTGAAACTGCGTCATCGTCTTCGCATTTATCCTGCCAGGCAGGCCTGAGAGTCCGCCAAACAGGGTTGCCAGTGGGTTATTGCCAAACACGATACTGCCTTCACCCTCTTTTGCCTCAGTCAGGCTGATTTCACCCAGGTTTTTGAGGTCCAGTGATTTCAGATTGCTGTTAAACAGACCTGAGACTATCAGTATACGTTCACTGGTGACGGCATAATAAGTGCCAGCTCTTTGTCTTGCTTCAAGAAAGAAGCGGCCTCCTATCATGTGCAAACCTATCAGTACAAACGGGATGCCCCACAAGCAAAAAAACAGGGGAGCGCCAGAAGTGATGACGCTGCATTCCCAAAACAACGCAAAGCCACCCCATAGCAGGCTGAAGGGCACCATGAACAAATCAGTGAGCTGGAACATGATGCCCTGGCGTGGCTGGCCTGACCATAGCAGGCGTTCATGGGCGAATAATGTAGAAGTAATTTGCGGGAACTGGTTGGTAGTCATTGTCCGGTAGTCATGTAGTTTCTGGAGCACTGCAAAAGCTGCATTGATAAAAAATTTTGGAATGCTGCCATGAGTCTGCACGCGCTGCTCTGATAATTATACCTTCGTTGTATATATACACTGACGCAAAAAAAGATCGCCTCTGATAAATCCTTTTGGTTTGTTGCTGACTCTTGTTATGGCAAGCAGATGTCAAACAGCCCTGAAAGGAATCAATATGAGTACTTACCAAAACCCGCAAGACCTGGCCAAAGCCAAAGAGCTGATCAGTCTCGCACCTAAAGAAGCACAGGCTTTTCTGGCACTCAAGACCACTGCAGAAAGAGCCGATGGTGTCATCCCTGAAAAATACCGTGAGCTGATTTCCATTGCCGTTGCCCTGACTACCCAGTGCGCCTACTGCATAGATGCGCATGGCAAGAATGCCGCAAAAGCTGGGGCGACCAGGGAAGAGATTGCCGAGGTGGTTTTCATTGCCGCGGCATTGCGCGCTGGTGCCGCTGTCGGGCATGGTCTGCTGGCCTTGCGTCTGTTTGATGAGGCTGAGCTGGCTCAGCAAGGCAAAACCTGAAACGCAGAACCCACGACATTTGCCGCAGCATTGATTGCGGCAGTGCATATCCTGGCTTTGTTGAAAGCAACATCTGCAAGGCAAACAATGGCCAACGTCAGGTAAGCAAAATAAGCCAAACCTGTGTAGTCTGCAAAAATGATGGTGTGCAGCCAGTCTTGCCCGAACAGGTAGAAGTACGCGGTGAGTGCAGCGGCACCCAGCAATACGCCAGCAGGCAGCAGCAATTGCACGCTGGCGCGTGGGCGCAGTGCCACGGTGGCCGCCAGCAAGACAAAAATCAGGGTATTGGCCGCATTGAAAATGCGGAATTCACGCGTCAATGACTGTGCCACTTCCATGTATTTGCTGCGTATCAGCTCGTTCAATCTATCATTGATTTGTGCGAGTTTCTGGCTGCGCTCCTGCATGCCTATTGTCAGAGATTTCTCTATCTTCTGTCGGCAAGTGCAGTCGAGTTTGCCCAAGTCTGTCACCATGCCTGCAATGCGGGCAGGCAGGTCTGCGGCAAGCTGAAGTTTTAATTTTTCTATCTCTGCCGTCTGGCGTGCAAGGACCTGGCCTGCCAGCTCGGCTATTTTGCTGTCTTGCAGCGTATGCAGCTTCGCATGAACCCGTTTTTCCACTTCCAGACGCACAACTTCACGTGCCATGTTTTCTACCATGACGGGATTGCTGTAAGACAGTAGCAATGCCAGGCCGGACAAGAGAACTCCCAGCAAGCTAATCAATAAAAGTAGTGCACGTATCATGTTTTCAGCTCAGGATCAAAGGCATGCAGGCAAGTCGTTGGCAAATAGTAGTCCGATTTCCATTCGCAGCCTATATACAGAAGTCTGCCCTCCCGTTTATCTTTCTAATCTGCCATTCGAACCTCCGGTCTTCCCACTAGTCGCAGCATGCTGGCTTGCACGAATGCCGAACTTTTATCATGCGCAAGCGCTGCAAGAAACCATGAAGGCAGCCATAACGATCAACGACAATCAAGGAGACAGCATGACACAGCAAGATGAACTCATCACACAATTAAGCCGCCAGAACCGTTTGCTCAAACAGGTGCTGACAGTCGCCGGGGCAGGTCTGGGCATCATGCTGTTGACGGCTGCCGCATATACAGAGAATCGTGGCAAATTTTCAGAAATCGATGTAGAGCGTATCAACATCGTCACGCCTGAAGGAAAACATGAGATGGTCATCGCCAATCACCTGCGTCTGCCTGAGCCCGTGATTGATGGCAAGCAAAGCAAACGCATGGGGCCGCAACGACCAGGCATGATTTTCTATAACGCACTGGGGGATGAAAACGGTGGCTTTATCTTCGACGGCAAGCTTGACGACAAGGGTAAGCCTGTCGCGGGTATGCATTTTTCCATGGACAGGTTTGGCGGTGACCAGCAACTCTCACTCGGTCATTATGAAAGCGGTGGCACGATGGAATCTGGCCTGAAAATCTATGACCGTGGCCTGCAAAAAGATTACGACGGTTTGTACCAGGCTTATGAAAAAGCCCCGGCCGGCCCAGAGAAAGATGCGTTGCTGCAGAAGTGGAAAGATGCGGGTGGCCAGCAAACCAACCGCATGTTCATCGGCAAGACCCGTGGCAAATCATCTGCCATCATCATGGCCGACGCCAGAGGCAAGCCGCGCATCATGATGCTGGTGACACCAGAAGGCCAGGCCATGTTGAACTTTCTGGATGACAAAGGTGAGGTGATACAAAGTTTTCCGCAGGCAGAGCAGGGGGCTTTGAAAGCAAAGTAAAAGTTGAATGATAGATGGTGTGAAAACCTTGGTAGGGTGCGCCATGCGCACCGGTTTTGCGTAAGCTGCACGAGCGGTGCGCACGGCGCACCCTACCAAATTTACCCTACAGATACAGCATCTTTTGCCTTTGCTCCTCAGACAAATTGATATCCCTGGCCTCATAAAACGCAAAAATTGCATCGACGATATTTGCTGGTTCATCGATGAGTTGTACCAGATTGAGGTCATCATGGTTGATCATGCCATTGCCCGCCATTTGCATCCTGATCCAGTCCAGCAAACCTTGCCAGAAACTGGTGCCGACCAAAATGACGGGGATATTGCGGGTCTTGCCAGTCTGTATCAGCGTCAAGACCTCACTGACTTCATCCAGAGTGCCAAAGCCACCGGGGAAAACCACATAGGCATCGGCATATTTGACAAAAGCCACCTTGCGCGCAAAAAAATGACGGAAGCTCAGACTGATGTTTTGCCAGGGATTACTACGTTGCTCATGTGGCAATTCTATATTCAGGCCAACAGAAGGGGAGGCTCCCTCAAAGGCGCCCTTGTTGGCGGCTTCCATAATACCGGGGCCACCGCCTGAGATCACAGCAAAACCCTCGTCCGACAGGCGGCGCGACAAATCCACGCATTTGGCATAATCCGGGTGGTCATCCCTGGTACGGGCAGACCCAAAAATCGTCACTGCAGGGCGGATTGTTGAAAGCCGCTCGGTGGACTCGATAAATTCTGCCATAATCGTGAACATATGCCATGATTCCCGCGCTTTCAGCGAAGTTGCTTTTTCCTGATCGATAATCTGGCGCAACCTCGTTACATCTTTTCTGTTTCCGTTCATATGCAAAATACTCTCTTGTTAGTTGATGGCTCTAGCTATCTGTACCGCGCCTTCCATGCTCTGCCCGACCTGCGCAATGCACAAGGAGAGCCAACTGGCGCCATACACGGCATGATCAATATGTTACGCCGTTTGCGTACTGATTACCCGGCAGCATACATCGCCTGTGTGTTTGATGCCAAAGGCAAAACCTTCCGCGACGACCTCTACCCCGAGTACAAGGCCCAGCGCGCCCCCATGCCAGACGACCTGCGCCTGCAAATAGAACCTATCCACATCGCCGTCAAGGCCATGGGCTGGCCTATCCTGATGGTTGAAGGGGTAGAGGCTGATGATGTCATCGGCACGCTGGCCGTAGAAGCCACCAAGCTGGGCATGAACACCATTGTCTCTACCGGCGACAAGGACCTGGCGCAACTCGTCAATGCCAATGTCACCCTGATCAATACCATGACCGAAGAAAAGCTCGACGAACCCGGTGTACTGGCCAAATTTGGCGTGCCGCCCGACCGCATCATCGATTACCTGACCCTGATCGGCGATACCGTCGATAACGTCCCTGGTGTCGCCAAATGCGGCCCCAAGACTGCCGTCAAATGGCTGACAGAATATGACAGTCTTGATGGTGTCATCGCCAACGCCGACAAGATCAAGGGCGTGGTCGGCGACAACCTGCGCAGTGCGCTGGAATGGCTGCCCCAAGGCCGCGTGCTGATCACCGTCAAGACTGATTGCGACCTGACCGGGCATTACACCTCGATACAGGATAGCCTGGTCGCCAGGGAAGAAGACAAGACCGAACTGGTTGGCTTTGCTGGCCGCTGGGGCTTCAAGACCTGGCTACGCGAACTGACTGGTGACGCCACCGCGGGCGCGACACCGCTGCCCGCCGCCAAAGCCGCCACCAGTGGAGGTAATTCTGTCCAGGGTGGATTGTTCAATGATGAAACAGCAGACGCGGACAAGCCCGCCACGCCAGTCCAGCAGAATTATGAAACCGTATTGACCGAAGCCGCGCTCGACGAATGGCTGGCCCGCATCAATGCCGCCAAACTGACATCCGTCGATACAGAAACCACTTCGCTGGAACCCATGACGGCGCAACTGGTTGGTATTTCGCTATGCTGCGAAGTAGGGCATGCTGCCTACATACCTGTCGCCCACAACTACCCTGGCGCGCCAGATCAGTTGCCCAAGGCGCTGGTGCTGGACAAACTCAGGCCATGGCTGGAAGACGACAGCAAAGCCAAGGTCGGCCAAAACCTTAAATACGATAGCCACATCTTCGCTAATCAGGGCGTGAATTTGCGCGGCATCGTCCATGACACCCTATTGCAATCGTATGTCTTTGAATCGCATAAATCGCATGACATGGATAGCTTGGCCATGCGCCATCTCGGCAAGAAGACCATCAGTTTTGAAGAAGTCTGTGGCAAAGGCGCAAGCCAGATCTGCTTTGACCAGGTAGACATAGAACGCGCCACCACCTATGCGGCTGAAGACGCCGACATCACCCTGCAACTGCACCTGGCCATGTGGCCAGAGATAGAGCCGGATGCCAATTTGCTGCGCGTTTATCGCGAGATAGAAATACCGACCTCCGTAGTGTTGCAAAAGGTAGAACGCAATGGAGTGCACATCAACAAAGACTTGCTGGAAACGCAGTCGCATGAAATCGGCATACGCCTGCTGGAACTGGAACAAAAGGCCTATGAGCTGGCAGAGCAGCCTTTCAATTTGAACTCACCCAAGCAACTGGGCGAGATTTTCTTTGGCAAGCTGGGTCTGCCTGTCGTTAAGAAAACGCCGTCCGGCGCACCATCGACTGATGAAGAAGTCTTGCAAAAACTGGCCGAGGATTACCCCCTGCCCAAGGTCTTGCTTGAATACCGTGGCCTGGCAAAACTCAAATCGACTTACACCGACAAATTGCCCAAGATGGTCAACGCCAGCACAGGCCGCGTCCACACCAATTATGCGCAGGCAGTGGCGGTGACGGGTCGCCTGTCATCGAATGACCCCAACCTGCAAAACATCCCCGTGCGCACCGCAGAAGGCCGCCGCATACGCGAAGCCTTTGTCGCCGGGCCGGGTAATGTCATCATCTCTGCGGACTATTCGCAAATCGAATTGCGCATCATGGCGCACATCTCTGGCGATACCAGCCTGCTGGCCGCCTTTGCCAATGGCGAAGACATTCACCGCGCCACGGCATCAGAGATTTTTGCCGTAGCCCTTGATGAAGTCAGCAGCGAACAGCGTCGCTATGCCAAGGTCATCAACTTTGGCCTCATCTATGGCATGAGCGCCTTTGGCCTGGCAGGCAACCTCGGCATAGAACGCAGCGCCGCACAAAGCTATATCGACAAATACTTCCAGCGTTATCCTGGCGTCGCCCAGTACATGGCTGACACCCGCACCAAGGCCAAGGCCCACGGCTATGTAGAAACCGTCTTCGGCCGCCGCCTGTGGCTGGCAGAAATCAATTCCCCCAACGGCCCCCGCCGTGCAGGCGCGGAGCGCGCAGCGATCAACGCCCCCATGCAAGGGACAGCCGCCGACCTCATCAAACTCGCCATGATCGCCGTACAAGGCTGGCTGGAAACAGACAAACTGCAATCCAGAATGATCATGCAGGTACACGATGAACTGGTGCTCGAAGTGCCGCAAGCAGAGCTGGAACTCGTCAAACAAAAATTGCCAGAGTTGATGGCGACTGTGGCAAAGCTGGATGTGCCGCTATTTGCTGAAGTAGGCGTGGGTGGGAATTGGGAAGAGGCGCATTGAGAGGCAGCGGTAGTTTGTGCCCCTGGTTAGTTAATCATGTGTTTGCAATCTCGTAGGTTGGGCTACGCTTCACCAGCCCAACACTGTGCCTTTAATTAACGTATGTATCTGAATAAAATGTAGGATAAATCTGTATTCCACCAAGGTGAAGGCGTACGTTATTTATACGCCGAATGTTGGGCTGGTGAAGCGTAGCCCAACCTACGACTATCGATCATCTTGAGATAATATACAAATATTCATTTATTTTATAAAACCCAAAATACCATGCGCTATCGCCGCGCCAATGTCCCTGGTGCCACTTACTTTTTCACGGTCAATCTGCAAGACCGGCAGAGTCAGCTCCTCACAGACCACATAGACGCGTTGCGAAATGCATTCCGGACAGTACAAATAAGATACCCCTTCGAAATCATCGCCATGGTTGTCATGCCTGAACATCTGCATAGCATTTGGCAACTACCCGAAGGCGACGTAGATTTTTCCTTACGCTGGTCACTGATCAAGACAGCATTTTCGAAAGCCTTGCCCAAACAGGAAAACATCAGCTCCAGCCGCGAGAAAAAGCGTGAACGTGGAATCTGGCAGCGCCGTTTTTGGGAGCACATGATAAGAGACGATGATGACCTTGAAAAGCACGTCGATTATCTGCACTACAATCCAGTTAAGCACGGCTATGTAGATAACGCCAGCGACTGGCCTTATTCTTCATTGCATAAATTTGTAGAAAAAGGCTTGCTTGATTCTAGCTGGGGCGACAATGTTTCTTCGCTTGATCTGCCAGGGTATGATTAAGTCAAGCTCAATTGTTATTGCTTTAAAATAGGAAAACCATGGGAGTTGACCTCTGCCTGGTACCTGTAGATTTTGAACATGCCAATGGTGAGCTGACCTGCACCAAGGGATTTGAGCTTGACTTTAGGGCGGTCATAGATCCCTTTTTAGAAATGGAGCGGCATAGCTATCCCGGTGCTAAAGTGTATTGGCCCTTTGTTCCTGTACCTAAAAACATTCTTGAACAGTTGCCATTTGATCTGCCGCATATCGGCGGACCCTACGGTCATGTCATGTTTGGCAAGGCGGTCGAAAAAGAATTCCTCTACATTTTTGCCAAAGATGTAAAGAAAGCTTATCCGCCAGAAAGACTGAGGTCGGTGGACATGAATGACTATGAACGGGCAGGCCTTTCATATATCACCTGTCTGCATGATGAAGTAAAAGTGTTTATTTTTACCTGGTAGTTTCTGTTGGAAATGCCTTTTAAAAAGGCGAGCTTCTGTTGCTGCATATTTCAAGCAGGGCCCTAAGATGTAGCTTAATACGGTGGTAGCAAACGGCGTAACCCGTGTATTAAAACGATCACCGTAAAAATAATATTGCGTGGGAATAGCATCGCAGAGAAATTCAGGCCAGCTTCCGTATAGTATCGTAGGTTGGGCTACGTTTCACCAGCCCAACACTGGGCCTCAAATTAAGTATGTTTCGAAATACGAAGTTGAATAAATTTATGCTTTACCAAGAATTAAAATTTACGTTACTTATATGCTTAATGTTGGACTGGTGAAGCGTAGCCTGGCGAGGTCCGGCCCAACCTATGCTAATAAGGTGGTAGCAAGCGCCTGAACCCATGTAGTAAGACAATCAAAAAAAAAATAATATTGCGTGGAAATAGCCAAAAAGAAAAATGTAGCCAGGCTTTCACTTCAGGGTCATTCACCTTGCGAGCCAATGTCTGTAAGTATTGGCGACTATGTGGCCAATCCATCAAACCCTCACGCCACTCTTGCGGGATCCCAGTTAGCCCTACACTGGCACCTGCCAATGCGCCTGCAATAGCGGCTACGCTATCTACATCGCCGCCAGCATTTACCACCGCGTCTATCGTGTCGTAATAGCTGCCAAAATACAGGTACCAGGCAATGATGGCGAATGGCACTGTGTGCATGGTATAGCCCGAGATACCATGCTTGCCGCCAAAATGGTTTTGCGCAATTAATACAGGGTCGGGTGCAAGACAAGATTCTTTTATGCCTTTAACGACAGCCTGCCATTCTGCATCGTCAGACAAATTGCTCAGCATACTAATCAATTCATTCAGAGGAGGCCTGGTCTGCCATTCTTGATTAGCCAATCGTGCTGCGATTTCAGCAATTGCCAATGCACCAGTAAAAGCCTTGGGGTCAGTGTGCGTAAGCAGGGTAGATGCCATTACATGGGCATGGCGCGCTGACGCGTCATTTGAGAGTATGGCCCCTATCATGGCACTGCGCATGCTGGGGCCGTTGCCAGCCGAGTAGACTCCGCTGTTCTTAAATCCCAGCCATAGCTTGATAATGCTGCGCAGGGTAGCAAACCCCACGCCTGCAGGCAGGCATATCAACCAAAGCCGTAACCTCCATGCCAGGCTTTTTTTGAATTTACTGACATCTCCCTTGCTCTTGATCAGCGACTGCGTCACAAAGATCGCGTTATCCGTGTCATCACTGACCATGCCATGACCACAGAAAAGTCGGTATTGCAGCGCCCCTTTACGCAAACGCGCTATCCTGCGTGGCGATAGGCCTTCAAACGGCAAGCCCATGGCATCACCGACTGCGCCGCCCATCAGGCAGCCCGCGATTGCATCAGATGCTGAAACTGGCATAGCCTCTTTCTGGATAGTTATGGATCGCATTGCGTCATCGTCATTTTGCCGAGTACCCGGATTTTAATTGGCATTAAATGGCATCAAACCGCACCAGCGTATGATCCATGCCATCCAATTCCTCATCAATGATGGCTGCAATCTTTACCCAGTCGCCACCAGCAAGGCCAGCACCTATCAGTGGGTAAGCGAGGCGCAAGCCATTAAATTCTTTACGTATTGCGGCAAATGCATTGCGTATTGCTGCATAGTCGGCTTTCCCCCCTGACCACGCCAGTCAAATTGGGTATAGGCATTGAGGATGACAAACTGCCTGTCGCCTCTCTGTATCCGAGCCTGGCTATAGCTGCCCAGCTTGGCATGATCGGCAGGCAAGGTGGTTTGATCTGCTGCATAGGCTTCAGGGAACTGTTTTTTGATGCTCTTGGCGATGCCAGCGCCCATATTGCAAAAACAATTGCAGCCATGGACGATAACGTCAAACTCCCCTTGCAGGGCGAGTGCTAATAAGTCTCCTGTGCGTTCTTTCATGCTGACTCTCTTGCTGGTGAAATGACCCTGCTACCAAACCTCTCATACAAGTCCCGCGCCATGCGCAATATTTCTTCACGCATGGCGAGGCGTTCCAGCCATTTTGCAGGTATGCCTTCCACACCGTAATAGGCACCCGCAATTTGCCCGGTGATGGCGGCAGTGGTGTCGGCATCGTCACCCAGGTTGGTGGCGGTGAGGATGGCGCTTTCAAAGCTGTCGGTGTGTATAAAGCACCACAGCGAAGCTTCGAGGGATTCAACCGAATAACCGCTGCCACGTATTTGTGTACTGTCTTTATCAATGAAGCCAGCCTTGCTGAGAGCTATGATTTTTAGCTCCGTCGGTGTGAATGGCAGTTCTGTAAATAAATCAGCCTTGTCGCAGCCAGCAAACAGCTTGCACAGTATCGCCGCCAGCAACTGGCAGCTTTGTATGGCTTCTGGCGCGGCGTGGGTAGTGCGCGAGCTTTCTCCTGCATAGTGGATGGCTGCGGCTATATCGGGATAGCCGAACATCACAACAGGGGCAAGCCGCATTAGCGAACCATTACCAGCCGTGCTGGGATGTTCTGCGCCGCAGTAGGGTTCATCGCTGCTGGCATAACGCGACAAGGCAGCACGCACGGTATTGCCGATGTCAAAGCAGATGCCGGTAGAACTGAGGTAACCCCATTTCCACCAGTTCAGGTAACGTCCCATCTGGTCTTTTGCGTCGAAGCCATCTTTCGTCAGCAGGCTTTCTGCCATGCACAGTGCCATCGAGGTGTCGTCTGTCCATTCGCCAGGCAGCAGGCCAAAAGGGCCTTTGCCAACCATGTCTGTCACAGGCGTGAAGCTGCCGCGCGCTGAGAATTCTACCGTCGTACCTACGGCATCACCGCAGGCCAGCCCAGCCAGTGCACCGAGATAGCGTTGTTCTAAAGTGATACCCATGATTTATTCCATTGTTGGCATGCTCAAAGCTTGCGTTAAGAAGTTTGATCAACAGATATTAATCTTGTTAGTATTTAATTGCAACTATCTTAGTTTTATTTTGGATAAAAGAGAGATTCGCGCACAACTATCAACGTGTTGCGAGTCCCGCGCGCACTAATATGCACAAACGCGGTGTAAATGCGGGAGGAAAATTTGATACCTGTGACGCATCTGGTTGACTACACCACCAGATAACCGCGTCTGTCGGCCACGCCTATCTCGGCAGTCAGGCCTGCATTAAACTCCAGGTAATCTGCTTCTATGCCATCGCTGAAAATGACACCATGTTCCGGCATCAGGGATGTGACTTGCAGCTTGCTGTCTTCCAGTATCTGACCACGCACTAAAGTCGCAGATGAAGTCTTGCTGGGGAAGGGTTCGCGCACGGCGAACATCAGTTCGCGGGTGTCCCATTCTGCGGTGTATGTCAGCGGCTCGGCGGCGATGTTGTATATCATCTGACGCGGATCATCAAATCTCTCTTGCAGCGCTGCTGCGCCTGTCAGTATGCTCTTCATCCAACCTGTGGAACCCATGCCAGTGGAGATGATGATGCCGCTTGATGACTGTCGTTCCTGGCGTTCTTGCAGTTGTATGGTGTAACTGGCAGAGATGTGGGATTTGGGCCCGATGAAAATATCGTTCACACCCAGCATGGTCTGGCCGTTGTTCAGCCTGGCCATGGCCATAGTGACTTCGCGCACCGGGCGGCGCTGTTGCAGTACTTCGGGGACGATTTTGGGCAAGTCCCTGACCTGGAAAGGCAGCAACACGCCATCCCAGCGCTGCACATCAGGGTTGACGCCTATCAGGCGCTGACCATCCAGATATTTCATGGTGTTGACGACCAGGCCATCTTGCCCCACAGCTATGACGATATCGTCACGGCCAAAGATCATGTTGGGCAAGAAGCTACGATCTATCTTTTGCAGGCGCGCAAGTTGTGTGAGACTGCTTTCTGCCGCGCTGACACAGGCCAGGTAATTGTCATGCTCGGCCTGGTAGGCGGCAAAGTCGCCACCCAGATGTTCTATATAAAAGCGTGCCTGGCCGACCGTGTTGTACTTGACGATAAGTTCTTCGAGTCTGGTCTTGCGGGTGATCAGGATGATCTTGTTTTCTGTCTGGCGCGTTGTTGTACTATGGATGCTGCTCATATCATTTCCCGGGTCTATCCAGGCTGGTTCATCAATTCACGCAACAGGTCTGGCGTGATATTCAACTGGCCTATGGAGCCAGCTTTTTCTGCCAGTTCCTGGAAGGCGAGGGCGATCAACTGGCCGGATTGCATATTGCCCATGGCCAGTGCCTGCAAGACTTTGGGATCAACGCCGCTATAGGCATTCATCAGGGTTTGAGCAGCATAGGCGCGGCTGTCGGCTTCTGCCCTGGCGTTTTCTGTCGATAGTTTGACGAGCGTGGTTTGCTGGTTTTCTTCGGCGATTTTGGCCTGCATCTGGGCGAGTTTAAGTTCGCTTTCTTTTTGTTGTATGCTTTTTTCAGCTTCCATCTGGGTTTCGCGTATCTGGCGCTTTTTGCTTTCGACGGCGATCTCGGTATTCAATTCATTTTCGCGTATGCGGCGCTCTTGTTCAACGGCAGCATTGCGGCGTTCATAGATGGCATCGTCTGCGCATTTGAGGATTTGCTCGCGCGCCTGCGCTTCCAGCGCCTTGGCTGCCTCTGGCGTGGGCTTGAGGGCCAGAAAATTCAGGCCCAGCAATTCCACCCCCAGTGCCTGCAATTCCTTGCTGTCGCGCACTGCCATGCTCACCGCTGCACCAAGCGTATCAGCCGCTTTCAGGGCATCACGCAGCGCCAGGCTTTGCAAGCCCTTGCGGGTTAACACCTTGACGAGATTGACGATGCGCTGCGACAGTTTTTGCGGGTCATCCGAGATGTATTGCTGGGTCACAGGATTGATGGCGAAATTGAGCAAGGCACCGACCTTTTGCGGATCACTGATGCGGTAAGTGACCTGGCCCTGCACCGTAACCGTCTGGAAATCAGCGGTATTTTCTTCAAAGATAAACGGCGTGTCGGTACTTGCCATGGGTATCGCTAGCATGGACGTGGTAGGCGCATAGTAAAAGAAAGCCAGCCCGGCACCCTCGCGCCTGAGATTGCCGTTTTTGAATTGCAGCACATAGGTGGTGGGCTGGAACTTGATGAATTTGATGCTGAACATGACTATTCCTTTTCTTGTCTTCAGGTGCGCAGAGGTTTTTTTGGATCGTTTATTTTGATCTCGGTATGATTCTTTTCCTTTGCTTGAATATAGAATAGTCCACTTAAATATAAAATGCAACTAAGTTAGTTTTTTATTTTAACTAAGTTGAGACGCAGGTAATTTTCAGACGGGGCATGTAAAGACTGGTAGGGTGCGCCGTGCGCACCAAGTTTTGGCATGCATGGTGCGCACGGCGCACCCTACTGGCTTGGAAAACTCGTTAACATTTTCTCGGTTAGACTATGCAGAAAAAACAGGAATGAGTGCAAAGAAGATGAATATCGTTGATTAGGTCAGATTGCTGGGTGTGACAGATTGGTTTGTCCATGATTTGCCGGAAGATGAAAAGACCGAAATCATTTCATAGATTGGTAGCAAGGCGATAGTTACCGACATTGATGCACACGGTTTTTATTTTTTGCGGCGTGAGCGATGTCAAGAAATAGAAGAGTGGCGAAAAGTTTTTAGAGCATTTTTTTCGCTTTTTGATTGATTGCATAGAGAAAACTTAGAAAACAGTCATATACAATTGATAAAAGGATTGAAAATCATTTTATGAGCGGGACGATATTTATATCAAAGGGTAGGTCAGTTACATTGAGCTCAATTAGCTTTGACTATTTGCTTGAGAAAATGCGTCCTCTTTACTTGGAGAGTGAATTTTATTTAAAGAATGAAATCTACCAAGTTTATGATAATGAGGGACATGATTTCTTGTATCTTGAAACTGTAAGTAGCGAGGGTTTCAATATTTTTGTTCTTGTAATATTAAGATTGTTCAGCTTAAATTCGACTGAGAGATTTTTTGAGACAAGGAAAGCAACCCTGATTGATTTGATTTTGTTGTTGAAAACTGATGCTCGCTGCGATAACAGTCTAGGCTTGCGTTTAGGTGCCTTGTACGCGGGAGCATGAATTAAATGCGAAACGTCAATGAGGTGAAAATATAATTTTTTTCTATTCCTCCATCATCAACCTCTCATAATCCCCCACCATACGCCGCATTTCCAGCATCGACGATGCATCATAGATACCGCGGATGCGGGCCATCGCATCGATCAGGAAGGCGCGCTGACCGTGCAGGGGTTCGCCATTGCTGGCGCGGGCGTTGATATCGGTCATCAGGCTGGTGGTAAGCTTTTGCATTTGCCTGGAATCACCTGTCAGCATATTCCAGTCGGCAGGCAGTTTCAGTTTTTTTGCATAGGCGGCCATGGTTTGGGCATCGTCCTGTTCTGGAGTGACAGTCAGTAAAATGAACTGGGGTGTGGCGATGGATTTTTGTTTGATCTGTGTTTGCAGTTCACGCATGACTTCGAGTGAAATGGGGCAGAGTGTGACGCAGCCTGCGTAAAAGAAACCGGCAAAGCTGACTTTGCCGCGTAGCAGGCTGTGATCGACTTCTTGTGCATGCTGGTTGATGAGTTCAAACCTGGCAATGCGCTGCAGAGATGCCCAGGTGTCCCAATGCGCTTGCAGGTCTTGTTGATAGTAGTAGGGGAGCTTGTCGTTGTTGAGGGCATTTTGTGGTGCGGCGAACGCACCAGTCAGCCAGCCCATGGTCACGACGGTAGCGATGAAGCTGAGCATGGACAAGAGCAATGATTTTAGTAGGGACATATTGAATGAGGCCGAGTAAATTTTGTGTGGTCTTTATTTCCCGGTGCGCGCAGCGCCAAGCAAGTTCAGGATGTTTTTCTGCTTCGGCTCTTGCTCTTGTTCCCGGTTTACTTGAGCTGCACTAATGCACAGTCGCTGGCGTCCCTTTGTAGCAACCAATGGTGTATGGAAATTCCCTGGTCTGGTGGTAGTGATATTGCGTGAGCATGACACCATTGCGCTCTACTGCATGGGTATGTCCATGGCATTCGTCGAGGTCGGCATTGGCCAGCGCCTTGCCGTTTTCACCCTGGTTGCCATAGATGCCAAAGCCGTCAGCGATGTAGCCGACCAGCGGCGAGTGCTGGCCCGGGGCATCTTTTTGCGTCAGGCAGGAAGTGATGTTGTGATGATGGTATTGACCCGTGCGCTCAGGGTGACCCTGGCAGGTATCCTGGATTTCCCAGGCGACGGCATCGCGGTAGCCGCCATCGTCGGCATTGTAGAGTCGCACGCCATCCAGCAGCACGCCGATTGCACCTAGACTGGTGCAGGTTGGCTGTACGGCGACGACAGGGTTGGCTGGCAAGCCCCAGGCGATATTGGCCTGACTGATGCTGTTGGGGTTGCGGTCATACCCATAGGCAGGATCAGTGCTGGCGATGGGGAAAGTGCCGGTGGGATTGGGTGGCAGGCCGTTGCCGGTAATACCCAGGGTGCTGCCCAGGGTCACCATGAAACTCGATACCCAACTGACCGCACCCTGTACGCTGATCTTGCTTAGAGAATTCCAAGTCATGCCATCGGCATTGAACCATGGCCCCTTGCTGCTCGCACCACCCGAGCCTGCGGTATAGCAGGCATAGACATAACCAATCGCCGGAGTGGTGCGGCTGAACTTGCCATCGCCCAGAGGCAGTTTGCTGGCATCAACACTGGTGCTGCCAGAGGATGTGCCAGTAGTTGTGCCACCATTTGCTCCGGTAGTTGTGCCAGTAGTTGTACCCGTAGTCGTACCGGTATTTGTACCCGTCGTTCCAGTCGTTGTTCCTGTAGTAGCAGTGGCAGTGCTGTTGCCTGTTGCCGTCGCTCCGCCAGAGCTGCCGCCGCAGGCAGCAATGCTGAAAATGAGGCTGGCGAGCAAGAGGGCTTGCAACTGAGTTTGTTTCATATTTTCTCCTGATTGCGTAAGGCGGCGCAGATCATCATTTATGGTGATAGACGCACGATAGATGTAGCTTGCGATCCAAATATGGAGGAAATATGAAGTGAAAACGATTTGCGCCTGCCCGCAGTGCACAGTGCTGTAGAGATTTCCAGTGCTATCGATTCATTGTCAAAAACTATGTAATTTATGCCAATGGCAAAAGTTAAAAATCGTTACTTGAGTTCTTAAAACCTCATATTGACATTTTCCAGAGGAGAGCACGGGCGTACTATCAAAATATGCTCAAGTAAGGGCATGCCATGCTTCAGGAGAAATATGCGCAGCCAGGCTCTCTTGTTTTTGCAGCAGATGTGCGCACGGTGCTTGCCGGTGCTGATGTTTGGCATCTTGTGTCTTGTTTTTTCCCATGCGGCGCAAGCGCAAAAGCTGACAATCTACACGGAAGACTGGCCGCCAATGAACTTCAAGACCAAATCGGGTATTGATGGCATGGCGGTCGATATCGTCCAGGTCATGCAAGCCATCACGGGCAATAAGGAAGCGATACAACTGGTGCCCTGGGCGCGTGGCTACAAGGCTGTGCTGGAAGATGACAACGTGCTGTTGTTCAGCCTCGGCCGCTCGCCCGAGCGGGAAAAACTCATGCACATGCTGGGGCCGATCGCGGTATCCAAGACCGCGGTTTATACACGCAAGGGGGAGGCAGCAAGACTCAAGGCTCTCGATACTGATATCTACAAGTTGCCAATCGGGGCCTACCGCGGCAGCATCTTTGCCGATGCTGCAAAAAAGAAAGGCTTCATCAATCTGGCCCAGGCTGATTCACCACTCAATTCTTCCAGAATGCTGTTTGCCCGCCGTTTTGATCTGTGGGTTGAGGGTAGCCTCGCAGTGAATTCCATCCTGCAAGAAAGTGGCCGCAGCGTGGCCGATGTAGAAGAAGTCATGGTGCTGGATAGCCTGGAACTGTATCTGGCGTTTTCCCTTAAAACCCCGGCAGCAAGCATCAATCTGTGGGAAAACGCGCTGCGGCAAATGAAGAAGGATGGCAGCTTTCAAAAAATACACCAGAAATGGTTGCCCGGCGAAGTACCTCCGATGGAAGTGCACAGGGTAGAGGGTGGGTATTGATTCCTGCATCAGACGCGTGCGTGCCAATCTGTATTTGCCTGCAGGCCATGCAGGCATAACATTGCCTGTTTCCAATTCTGTTTCTACATGTAAAAGCTGGCCCACAGCTTTTATATTGCCCTTATCCTGTTACGCTTTCATGCTGAACAGTGATTTTGGCTGCGTAACAAGTGTCAATCCTGAATCAGCAAATCAATCTCCATTTCTGTTTGCGTCATGCTGAAAAAATTAAAGAATCTCATTTCCGGAAAATCTTCTGCGGTAGCCCAGGCGCCATCATCAGGCTCTGCAAGTTCAGCCGTGGCAGAGGTAGCGGCGGTAGCAACTGCAGAAGCAAGCGCGAACGCAACTGCAGTAGCAGAAACCGAGATTGATACTGACAGCACCAGCAGCATACTGATCAATGCCTATTGCACCTGTGCGCAATTGCCACCTCTGAATTTCCCGCACAAGCTCAATAGCCAGCGCGATATGAGTGACCCGGAGCTGCATGGACATCTGCAAGGCTTTATCGGCTATGTACTCAAGCGTGGTGACGGGCAGATGACACATCAGCGTTATCATGTGATGCGCCATATCCAGCGAGTGCAGCAGCACCTGAGCCTGTGGCTGGATGAAAGCCAGCTTGATGCCTATTCTGACTGGGCCGTGGAGGCAAATGCCATCGCCTTCATGCCTGATGGGGATATCCGCGACCCGCATGGCTATGTCTTGCTGGCGGCGGCTGATGGCGGTATCGAAACCGGCGCGGCCATCCCTTATCCGGCACTGGCCTGGCAAAGAAAAGCGCGTACCGATACCCTGCTGGCTGAAATGGGCATACAACTGCCAGCCCATCTGCCGCCACTGGTCAGCGAGTCCGAGCTGCAATTACGTCCGGCGGTTGAGATACTGGGGCGGGCGCTGGCCTTGTATGTCGTCGCCTTGCGCGCAGAATCTGTGGCAACTAACCAGCCCATTCCTGCTTATGAATTGACAGATCGCTTCCCGCAGGTACATGCGTGGTTGTCACTCGTAGAGCGCGAATTTCTCGAGACAGAAGAACCGACAGAAGATATCCTGCCGCAATTTGCCTGGCGTTATGAATCCCTGTATGTGCTGGAATGGGCACTGGGCTTGCAGGAAGAATTGCCCTTTGCCGACGACATCTGCGATGTGCCGCTGACGGCGCGCACTATGATGAACATGGATTTTGAAGCAGCCATGGCCAAGGCAAAAACACGTCCGGCCAGCCAGATACTCGATGCCCTGGACCTGCATTACCGCCTGCACTGGCTGGTACGCCAGAACAGGATCAAAGAAGAAGCGCTACCGCTGAACCTGGAAGCCGGTGTCATCTATGAGCGGCACTATGCCCTGAACTGGCTGGTCAACTTTGAGAATGCAGACTGGGACGGGGTGGATACCCCGACCTGATCTTTAGGGGCTGTCTGGCGGCCCTTTCAATTCAACGACATTGCCTTCCTGGTCGCTGATGTAGATCGACAAGCCTTCACCCTCGGCACCATAGCGCTGGCCGACTTCTCCAACGCTGACATCATGGCTTTGCAGGTGCGCCTGTATGTTGGCGAGGTCAAAGGGTTCAACGCGCAGGCACAGGTGATCCATATTGTGGCCTTCCTTGCCTGGTGCGGCACCACCCATGCGGCCCAGTTTACCTGTAACCGTGATCAGGTCTATCAGTGACCTGCCTGCACGCAACTGCGTCAGACCAATCTCTTCCTGCCTGCGCTCGATAGTGCAGCCCAATACATCACAATAAAAATGCAACATGCTGTCCAGGTCTTTTACCCGCAGGACGAGGTGATCGATTTCGCGTATCTTGAACATGGTTAAGATTCGTCAGTAGTGGCGATTTCTTATCTTAAACCTGTTTGATGAATTGTGCAGGGGAGGGAAGTAGGGGGCGCCGTGCGCACCCTGATCTTGTACATAATCGGTGCGCACGGCGCACCCTACAGAAAGCGTGTTAGCCGGGCGAGCGCAAAAGATTACTCAAACATTTTCAGAAAAATTAAGCTCTATGCCATTGCCTTCAGGGTCACTGAAAAATACCTGATGCTGGGTTGCAAAACCTGCTGATGCTTCCACCGTGGCATGGCGATACACAATGCCAGCGGCCTGCAATTTATCCAGCATGGCAGGCAGATCGGTACAGGCGAAAGCGACATGGTCGAAACCGGTTTTTAATGCTGTCTGGCGCGTTTCACCCGGACGGTTTTCTGACAGGTGCAAGACATCGCGGCTACCGGCATATAACCAATAACCAAAGCTCTTCAGCGGGCGTGGGCCTTCTGTCAGGCCCACATAGTGGATATAAAAATCCTTCAGTTTTTCAAGCGTGGCACGGTCGCCGCGCAGATTGTAGTGGCCAAGAGCGATGGCGGGCATATGCTTGTACTTTCTATCTGCTTACTATAGTTACTGATTACTTCAGCCAGCCGCGACGGCGGAAATACCAGAACGGCGTAATCGCCGAAGCCAGCATCAGCGCCAGTGCGAACGGGTAACCTAGTTGCCAGTCCAGTTCGGGGAACCAGCCCTTGAAGTTCATGCCATAGATACTGGCGATAAGGGTAGGCGGCAGGAAGGCCACGCTGGCGACCGAGAAAATTTTGATGATCTTGTTCTGGTTGATGTTGATGAAACCAACGGTCGCATCCATCAGAAAGTTGATCTTGTCGAACAGGAAGGAGGTATGACCATCGAGTGATTCTATATCACGCAAAATCTGGCGGGCTTCTTCAAACTGGTCGGCATTGAGCAGACGTCCGCGCATCAAAAAGCTGACTGCGCGGCGCGTGTCCATCATGTTGCGGCGTATGCGGCCATTCAAATCTTCTTCAACAGCAATCGAATTCAGCGCGGCGGCAGCATCCTGATCGCTGAAGTTTTTTTGCAGCACACTGCGGCTGACGTCTTCCAGATTTTGATAGATGCCTTCGAGCGCATCGGCAGAATACTCAGCATCGGTCGCATACAAGTCCAGCAGCACATCCTTGTAATCAGCAATAGAACCGGGACGTGAACGCGCACGCATGCGCACCAGGCGGAACACTGGCAAATCGATGGTATGGACTGAGAATAAAATATCTCGCGCCAGGATAAAGGCCACGGTCACCGTGCGTGCTGGCTCATCGTCATCGTCAATCAAGAAATCGGTGCGCAGATGCAGGTCACCATTATCAGCTTCGTAATAGCGGGCTGATGCCTCGATATCCTTGAC
Source organism: Undibacterium sp. Tian12W (assembly GCF_049339405.1). Classification (NCBI taxonomy): domain Bacteria; kingdom Pseudomonadati; phylum Pseudomonadota; class Betaproteobacteria; order Burkholderiales; family Oxalobacteraceae; genus Undibacterium; species Undibacterium sp. Tian12W. Next base: position 202,571 of record NZ_JBMPPK010000011.1, on the reverse strand, counting down.
CTCGTCTTCCCCCGGCAAGGTCACGCCATAGATACTCTTTACCCATTCGCGCTCTTCTTCATTGGGGTCAGTCAGATCGACCCAGATAGGCAGGGTATTTTCAAGATCAGCGCGGTTTTCCACATTGATCTGGCTCAGGCGGCCGTTATGCAAGACGAAGACATTAATCATAGGCAAATTCCAGGAAAGCAAAGTCTTTGGTTTGGCTGGATTGTAAACCTGTTTTATGCCTGTGGGCAGGTTGGGGCGGGATTTTATTTGGGTTTTTGGTGAGGATTTATATGTCTTTTGTTTAATTTTTTCTTATTGAAGGGGATTTGGCATTTTTGTAGGGTGCGCTGTGCGCACCATTGCCGTGTCTTTTAGCTTGCGTAGATGTCCGGGGCGAACATTGGAGTTGATACGAACCGGTGCGCATGGCGCACCGTGCTGGGTGCTGGGTGCTGGCACACATTCCTTGCCTATCTGTGATAAATTTCTCTGCTCATTGAAATCAACAAACCAGTGTAAAAATTAATCTGAAGAACAGCATGAGCACAAACACTTACCAGGCGGTTGCCGCCACTCCTGATATTGCCACTTACTGCCACTTGCGTAAGGCATCCGGTTTAAGCACCAAGACAGTAGAAGCGGCGGCGCGTGGCTTGCCTGCCAGCCTGTTTGCCGTGCAAATCATGCAGGGCGAATTGGTCGTTGGCATGGGGCGTGTTGTTGGCGATGGCGGTACTTCATACCATGTTGTCGATATCGCGGTCTTGCCAGAGCATCAGGGCAAGGGCCTGGGCAAGATGATCATGCGCGAGATCACCCACTACCTGCAACAAAATGCGCCAGAGTCAGCTTATGTCAGCCTCATCGCTGACGGCCCGGCGCAAGACCTGTATGCGCAATTTGGTTTCAAACATACTGCGCCCGCCTCGGTGGGCATGGCTTATAAAATCTGACGCGATTCAAATCCAATTTCGGAATCCATTTCAGAACCTATTTTACGGAAACACGCATGCAAGAATTTCTGGCAAGTACCACCTACATCGACTGGCAACACCCCGCCGTACTGGCACAGGCACAAGCACTGGCTGCCGCTGGCGGCGAGCAGGCTGATATCGCGCGACGTTGCTTTCATTTTGTGCGTGACCAGATCAAACATAGCTGGGATTACCGCCAGAATCCCGTGACCTGCAAGGCATCTGAAGTGTTGGCGCATGGTACCGGTTATTGCTATGCCAAGAGCCATTTGCTGGCTGCCTTGTTGCGTGCCAATGGCATTCATGCTGGTCTGTGTTATCAGCGCCTGATCATAGGTACAGAACCGCCATTTTGCCTGCATGGTCTGAATGCCGCCTACTTGCCAGAACATGGCTGGTACCGGCTGGACGCGCGTGGTAACAAGCTTGGTGTGGATGCAGAATTTTGTCCGCCAAAAGAGCAACTGGCCTTTGCCATTACCACACCAGGCGAACAAGATTTCGCCGGTATCTGGGCAGAGCCACATGCAGCAGTATTGGCGTCATTGTTGACGCAGCCAACGGTAGAAGCGGTGATGACCCATTTGCCTGATGGCGATTTGAGTAACGATTCCACGCCTGCCAGGCTCGCGCATCTACTTTGAAAGGAATAACTAAACCTATGACAGCTACCACCGACATAACTCCTGAAACCGTAGTTCAGGCCCAGCTTGATGCCTATAATGCCCGCGATGTTGATGCCATACTCAAAACTTATGCCGTCGATGCACAGCAATTTGAATTTCCGGGCAAGTTGTTGGCAACTGGCCATGCAGAAATACGCCCACGCATGGCGGTGCGCTTTGCAGAACCCAATCTGCATGCAAGACTCATACGCCGTGAAGTGATAGGCCACATCGTCATTGATCATGAAGAAGTCACGCGTACTTTTCCAGAAGGTACAGGGCGCATGGAAATGATCGCCATCTATGAAATCAAAAATGGCTTGATACAGAGTGCGTCCGTCGCTCTGGGAGAAAAGATACTGGATGCCTGAGTCAGGCCAGGTTGCTCTGGATATCCACTACTGGATATTCACTAATGGATATTCACTATTTGGCTTCCCGAGATCCGTGTTGCAAAAACACACTTGAGCGTGCATGAAAAATGCCTGGGCAGCGCTGTGCTCAGGCATTTTCTTACACAGTATTTGCTTGCTCAATTGACAGCTAATGCATTCTGGACTACTGTTCGGGGGTGCGATATTTTGCTTAAAATTTAAGCATTTCATTTCCTTTTCATCCCTCATTTGGAGAGGGATAATAGTGGACGCCGCACTGTTTTTGCCTGTCTGATTTTTTTCGCGGAAAGAGTAAAGCCCCATGCAAACAGCCATCAGTAATAGCAATAATCCCAGGTCACCGATTTATTTTGCATCATTGTTCCTGCTGGTGCTGATTGGTTTTTATCCTTCTTATTTTGGCCGCCTGGCGCAGCTGGATTTCAAGCATCATTTTCACGGCATGGTCGCCACGGTCTGGATGCTCATGCTGGTTTTGCAAAGCTGGCTGGCCACGCACAGGCAATTGAACATACACCGTACGATAGGCAAGCTGTCGATGGTGATTGCACCTTTATTCATTATCTCTGGCATTCTCATCATGCAGGTGATGGTGTCGGGGAAAAATGGTTTTTCCAAGGCATTTGGCAGTCGCCTGGCTTTTGTCGATATCACGACCCTGATAGGTTTTGCGACCGCATATTGCCTGGCCATTCATTATCGCCGCACCCGCGCACTGCATTCCCGCTGGATGGCATGTACGGCTTTGCTGGCCTTCCCTCCTGCCGCTGCCAGGGTGTTTGGTAATTTTATTCCTGGCATCAATTCATTCCCGGCAGCGTTTCATGCAGGCTATTTTTTCACTGACATCATCCTGCTTGGCCTTATCGCTTATGACCTGCGTCTCGGTAAGTTCAAGACGCCATACTGGGTGGTATTGGGCATCCTGATCTTGCAGCAACTGAGTTTTATTGTATTGCCGCAAATTCCGCAATGGCGGGCAGTGACGGATTGGATGGCTGGCTGAGGCATAAAGCAAAGGATGTACAGCAGACGCGGTAAAATACGTCTTTTACCGCGTTTTCTTGTTTATCATGGCCCGCCTGCAACTGCATTTTCCCGAAGACCAATATTATTTCACTACCCAATTAACAGTCAGGGTGACTGACATCAATGGCGCCAACCACCTCGGTAATGATTCCATGATCTCCATGATTTCTGAAGCGCGGGCACGCTTCCTGTATGACTTTGGCATACGCGAAACGGCGGCCGGTGGCAGCGGTATTATCGTGACCGACCTGGCAACGACGTACAAGGCTGAAGCCCATGCACGTGACCAGTTGCTGTTTGAAGTTGGTGTCATGGACTTTAACAAATATGGTGGCGACATCACTTTCCGCATCAGCCGCCCGGCAGACCAGACTGCCATTGCGATGGCGAAATCAGGTTTTGTGTTTTTTGATTACCGCGCCGGGCGCGTGGTGGAAATGCCGGAAGATTTCAAGGCCAAGTTCGCACGGGTGAATTTTCTGGATTGATTTTCCTGAAACGCAGGCCATGTTTTTCTTGGTCAAGACATGTGGCCAGATGAAGAAGACATTCCTACAACTTCGGTTGAGCCGGAGTCCGAGGCACTTCCCTGAATTGCGCCAGCATGCGGCTGGAAGGGCTGTCTGCCACCGTCAGCAAGCCAGTATCTGCTGCTGGTTTGGCACCACTCTTGCCCTCCTGTGTCGTGGCTGGCAAGGGTTTGGCGGCGTCCTTACTGTCCAGCCTGATGTCGTCTACACTATTCGCCTGGGTACCCAGGGCTTTGGCATTTTTTGTGTACTGCTCCATTGCCGGGTTCATGGGCTCCATTTTTTTACCGAATAAATCCAGGCTATTACTTTCCCCACGTTCTGACATCTTGATCCAGTACACTTTATGCTGTGATGAATCATGTATCACGCTCATGCCAGGGTCTGCAGGTACATCAAGTTTCTTGATGAGATTGTCGTCCAGCGTGCCATTCAGAAACTGCGACATCATATTGAAATTACGGTAAGGCAGGCCATTCTTTTCATAGCCACCGCCAATATCACTGTGCGCACCGGCGACCATGACTTTCAAGAATCTACCGTCCGCAGACAAGCCGTCATTGCCATAATTGGTTGCCGGAAATTGCAGCCTGCGCTCATCCGCCGCACGAATCTGGATACCCGTAATCACGGTATCTGGCGGCCTTCTGTCATTCAATGAGGGCACGCCGGTGGCAACAGGATCAAACAAACCCAGAGCTTGCGGTATGGTGTTACCTTTGACTAATGGGGGAACTGTATAAGAGATATCTGACCGTTCAGAATTATTGCTTGCTGGGTGATCGACCTTGCCTAGAATGTTCTGAACACCACGCTCAGCAACAATGCGGGAAAAGCCAGCAGCTTGCTCAGCACCACGACTGAAACCCACAGAAACGACACTGATTTTGGCATCCGGATTTTCCTGGAGCCAACGGTTACTCTGCCGTTCAAATTTCTCATACATCATTTCTATGCGTGCGTTGTATGTCACGCCAAGTGCGCCATCAACCGTACCCATTACACCGCTTTGCGTTCCTGGACCTGCAACATATTGACTTACTATATTAGGGTTCTTCCCGTTGATATTTTCAAGTTGCTTGCTGAACAATCCCACATTGGTAATATGGGCCGGATCATTAATTGCATCGTTGCCTGTACCATCAAATAGTGCAACGAAAACTCTGGCGTTTGGATTTTTGGCGTCATACAGATTGGGTACTTTAAATGTATCTATCTGTTCTTGTGCTTTCGTATAACTGGCTAATTGTTCAGGCGTTGCGATTTTTACGTCCACGCCGTCGTTGCCTGCAGTCGTCATAATTCAGTCAGTCAAAATGTCTTGGAATAGGCAAGAACGCGATGATCCCGCTCGTCTCTCAGAAGTGCATTTGGGTCTTTGGGAATCAGCTGTATGCTGGTGAACATATATACATTCACAGTTCTGTCATTTACTTCAATAATAAGGGTGGGGCGACGGCCCGATATAGGCATGGGTTTGTAAATGTCAGCAGGATTTTCATCATGCAGCACTTTCCTGTCTTTAAAAATGCTGTCCAGATCAAGCGTATGCTTAAAATGAGTCCCATCTTTTGAACGCCATTCCATTTCCACCAAACTCGCGAAACTCAAATAGGGGCCTGAGCCAGACCCAGGGTAACGGGTTGCATCTGCAGGGGTTTTTTCTCTGGCAGTTTCACCAAACGCGAGTTCGTGCGGCAAGCCCGCATAAACAAGTCGGAAATCGCCAGCGCTATAGACCTGGAGATTGAGGTCGTGTGAATCGAATTTCAAAACATCATCTTCTGCTGCCATGGCGAGGCTTCCCATTTGTGTTTGTAAAAGAATAGTCAGTATAGACGCCGTCCACTTCAGCACTTTTCTTCTTGATACAGTGTCAGTTTTTACCGTTAACATTTGCAATTAGACCGTGATAGTGCATGCTGATTTGAATCAGGCGAGGCTGGAAAAAGAGTGTGGAAATAAATTACTTTAATCACTCGCCTCACTGCCTTTCATCCAGATTGAGTGCATTAATTAGTTGCCTCAGGTAAATTCAAGTGTCACCCTGTGCGATATTAAATATTTCTTATGTTTATATCATTGATAGTGCGAAATTGTCCAGAGCTCCTTGCATCATTCCTGCATGCGATATTTATAGGGCTAACGGTGTGAACGGTCTATCTTTGGAGGTGCTTGCATCATGGGTATCCATGCAGCATGCCATTGGGAGATTGAAGGGGAACTGTACATCGGCCAGCGATTGCTACTCTCCAGGCCGGAGAGTAGCAATAAGTACTAAATCATCATGCGCCAAACTTGTAATTGACTTCCACCCAGCCCTGGCGGCCAAGCGGGCTGAATGAACCGACCGGGTAGTTAGGCCAGCCACCGCTATAGTCATACTTGATCTTGTTCAAGACATTGTTGACGATGACAGATACGCTCAGGTTTTTATTGGCCTGATAGACTGTGCTCCAGTTGGCGATGCCTGTCGGTGACAGGTAATACTGGCCTGACCCATTCGGTATCTTGCCATAGCGCGTGACTGTCAGGGTATTGGAAAAATCTCCTTTTACCCAGTTGACGCTGGTGATGAGCTTGTCGCGCCAGTCGGTGTTGCCAAGGTCGGCCAAATCATCATACAGGGCATCGCCTTCAAACTGCTTGGATTTTTTGCTCAGGGTCTTGCTGTAATTGGCCTTGATGCTGAAGCTGCCATAAGCACTGGTTTTGAGCTGATATTTACCACTGATGTCGATGCCGCTGGTAGCCTGGTAAGCCGCATTGATGGGGTTGACCCAGATCTCCTGTATTTCACCTGCATGGCTCAGTGCATCTTTTGGATAACGCTTGATGCGGTTGATGGTGTCAGCGCACAGGCTGGAGCCTATATCGCGCTTGCCGGTGCGGCAATCAGCTTCATCGCGCAAGAGCTGATCAGCACTGAGGTTGACAACCATGTCATTGATCTTGATATTCCAGTAATCAAGCGAGATATCAAACTGGTTGCTTGGTGACCAGACCACACCCAGGCCAAAGGATTTGCCTTTTTCTGACTTCAGGTCAGGGCTGCCAAACTGCACATAGTTGGCGCCCGGCGAGTAATTTGCGTAGTCGCAATCCTTGAGTTCCTGGCCTTCAGCCTTGCAGCGGTAATAGTCGGTGGTGCTGGAATAATAGCCAGTGCCACGCGCCTTGAAGATGTAGTTCATGTCCGGTGCGCGGAAGCTGGTGGCGTAATTAGCTCGGAATAAAAGCTCAGAAGTCGGACGAATCTCAAGGCCGCCGTTATAGGTCAGCTTGCCATCCTTGCGGCCAGCGAAGTGATAATCATCATAGCGGCCAGCCAGGCTGGCGGTGACTTCCTTGAGCAGCGGTACATATACTTCTGCACCGAGTGCATAACGCTGGCGCGAACCACGCACATCATCTGATTTGGTGACGGTGTTGAACACGCCCTGGTTGATCTTGGGGTCAGGCAGGTTATCAAAACTCTGGCGGCCTATCTCGGCAATGGCCGCAGTCTTGACTGCGCCTGCGGGCAGTTTCCATAACTCGGTATTCACAGCGAGGCTCAGGGTCTGTGTGCGTGAACTGTCTGAGCTGCGAGATGCCGAGGTGATCTGGTCAAATTCTGCCGGTGTCAGCCTTTGCGTCAGTCGTTTGGGGTCAGGTGCATAGATGGCGATGCCAGCGGCATCCAGACCCAGTTTGGGTCCCAGAAAAAACTGGTCTATGTTGGCCAGCGTGCGCGGTGCCACGTTCTCGCTGCGGTAAGCAGAGGCGCTATAGGCAGCCTCATAATTCCATTGCGTGCCAGGGATCACGCCTTTGATGCCGAGATTGATGCCAGCAGACTGGTCATCCCACAGGCGGTTGAAGCGGTTCACGCCATTGATTTCTTCCGGCGCGAATACCTTGCTCCAGGCTTCATAGGCATTGCTGTTCTTGTTCCAGAAATAGCTCTGGTTGGTCGAAGACGATACCCAGCTTGGCGAGCGTGTATCGTTTTCTGTCTTGCTCTTGCCGAGTAAAATATCGGCAAACAGGGTAGTGTCTGCATCCAGGTCCAGGTTGCTGCTGGAGAAAAAATTCAAGCTCTTGTTCTTGGTTTGCACACTCCAGTGCATGGGGCTCAGGCGGGGGCTGGCGCAATAACTGCCCTTGCTGGTTTTATAGCTGATCTGCGTGCCTTCAAAAAGATCATTGAGCTGGCTACAGGCATCACCCAGGTCCAGGTATTTGCCAGACTTGATATCCTTGCGGTACAGCGTTGCACTTGGTGTGCTGCGGCTCGCCATGAAATCGCGTTGGGTCGCACGCAGTGGTTCACGCTCGCTGTATTCCAGACTGAACAGGCTGCGCAACTGATCGACATTGGCCGTGCCAGAGAATTGCACACGCTTGTTGCTGCCACCACCTCTATCAGTATCGCCCAGTTTGACATTCAGGTTATAGCCCTGGCTTTGTTTTTTAAGGATGATGTTGACCACACCGGCAATCGCATCAGAGCCATAAATTGCCGACGCACCGCCATTCAGGATTTCTATGCGCTCTACAATATTCGACGGAATATTCGCCAGGTTGGTAAAATTGACCGTGCCCTCATAAGCGATAGGGAAATCAGCCATGCGCCTGCCATCAAGCAGTATCAAGGTATGGTTAGGCCCAAGACCGCGCAGGCTGATGGTGTTGGCAGACGGCGTGAAGGTATTACCAAAGTCCTCACCCTGGGTAAAGCCAGAGTTTTGTACCGAGTTATTGATCGCATCATAGACATTCTTGTAGCCCTGTCTGGTGATTTCTTCTGCGGTGATGATGGTCACTGCGGCAGGACCTTCAAGACTTGCGCGCGGTATGCGTGAACCAGTGATGACGACGGCTTCCGGTTTACCTTCTGCCGTTTGGGCAAAGGCAGAATTACTCAGGGTCTGGCTGTAAAAGAGTGCCAGTAAACAGGCTGCAAGGGGTTTCAGTGCGGGTTGGCTTGCAGCTTTGCGGGGATAGTTTTTTTGATGCATGGGTCTTCTCAGGAATGAATGAAGACCGAAAAATATCAAGAATATATTTATATTAGAACGAATATATCCGTATATCCACATGCATAGCATGATTGGTATTACTACTTATCCTCTGCCCCCAATCAACATCCGCATAAGGAATGTGTGGCACACTTACGAAAGTGGTTTCGTTTCCAATATTTCAGAATACGCGCAGTGTTTCTCAAAAAATCCTTGCATAACTTGCTCTGCCTCCTGTTGTGCTGTCTCGCATGCGCAGGCAGCACCAATGGCAAGGCAGAAACCATCACGCTCATTGGTGAGGATAGCTGGTATCCATATTCTGCCGTCAAGGATGGCAAGAACCGGGGCTTTGCCGTTGATGTCATCAAGGCTGCCTATGCGGCGGTGAATATTGATGTCCGCTTCATCGCCACCCCGTATTCACGCTGCCTGATGCTGGTCAAAAGCGGGCAGGAGCTCGGTTGTTTCGACAGCCTCAAGGATACTGCACTGGAACCGGACTTTATCTTCCACAAGGAAGCCATCTTCAAGGCCAGCGTCGGCATCTATGCGCGCGCAGACAGCCCGCAATCAAGAGTCAGCAAGATCAATGTGCAGGAATTGCATAAATATGTGATCGGCGTGACACATGGTTATACCTATGGCAGCGCGTTTGAAAACGACACGCGCATCGTCCGTGAACCCGCACCGAATGATTTGTCCAACCTGCGCAAACTCTTGCTTGGCCGCTCAGATTATTCCCTCATCTATACCCGTATTGCAGATTACCTGAACAGCGTCCACCCTGATGAGTTCAAAGGGAAAATCCAGCAAACCGGTATCCTGCTGGAAGACAGTCTGTATGTGAGTTTTTCCAAACGCCGCCCGGAATCTCAGCAATACGCAAACGCCCTCGACCAAGGTCTGCGCCAGATCAAGGCGAACGGCGTGTATGCGGCCATAGAAAAGAAATGGGCCAGGCCGGAGCCATGAACGAACAGCAAGCTGCGTCTCTAACGGCAAGATGCGCTTCCATCATTAAACAATCTCTTTGCCGTTGAAAACGGTAAGTATCCAAACTATTTCATGTCTGAACATTCAAGCAAAACAAGTCTCATCAATAAAACAGATTCTGCACACCGCCTCTCCACCCGCCTTGCTTTCCTCGCCGCAGGCCTGGTTGTTTCTGCATGGGCGCCGCTAGTGCCCTATGCCAAAGACAGGCTAGGCCTTGATGAAGCTGCTCTTGGCCTGCTCTTGCTGTGCCTCGGTGGTGGTTCTTTGTGTGCCATGCCTGTGACTGGCATGCTGACTGCACGCTTTGGTTGCCGCCCAGTGATCTTGACGGCAGGTGTACTGACTTGCCTGATCCTGCCTTGCCTCTCTGTCGTGGGCAGCCCCTTGCTGTTTGGTCTGACACTCCTGTTGTTTGGAGCTTCAGTAGGCACTCTCGATGTGGCGATGAATATACAGGCTGTAATTGTTGAAAAAAACAGTGGTGCCGCGTTGATGTCCGGTTTTCATGGGATGTTCAGTGCCGGTGGTTTTCTCGGGGCGGGCACCATGGCCTTGCTGTTATGGCTGGGCATGCCTGTGCTGGCCGCCAGTATCTGCCTGAGCTTGCTGGTCGCATTGATGTTGCTGATTGCCAGCCCGAATCTGCTGCATGAACTGGAAGCAGCCGAGCGTGATGGCCCGCAATTTGTAATACCGCACGGTGCAGTGATTTTTATCGGTGTCCTGTGCTTCGTGGTCTTTCTCGCTGAGGGTGCCTTGCTCGACTGGGGCGCACTATTACTGACCGCCGGGCGTGGGCTGGATGCCGGGCAGGGCGGCATAGGTTATGCCGCATTCTCGGTCGCCATGACCCTGGGTCGCTTGACGGGGGACCGCGTAGTAGCACGTTTGGGTGGCAAGCTCGTCATGCTGGCTGGGGGCGTATGTGCGGCGCTGGGCTTTTTTGCTGCCGTACTGGCCAGCTCAGCCGCTATTGCCATTTTGGGTTTTATTTTGATAGGCATAGGCGCATCGAATATCGTGCCCATCTTGTTCAGCGCCGCAGGCAAGCAAAATGCCATGCCTGCCAGCCTGGCCATTGGTGCCATCACCACCATAGGCTATGCCGGTGTGCTGGCTGGCCCGGCACTGATAGGCTTTGTTGCCCATGCCATTAGCCTCAACATGGCATTTGCAGGGCTGGGTGTAGCGATGTTGCTGGTGGCTGCCAGTGCGAGGTTGAAACTGTTTGCCGGTAGCTCAGTCTGATTGATTTGCTGGCGTAAAGCTGTTTAAAAAAATCTTCAGCTACAATAGGCTTTCATTTTTCAGCCTACAATTTTCGCCATGACTTCATCCGCCTACCGTAAATTCGCCCAGCCACAATTATCCGAAGCCAGCATACAGGCCGTGGTAGATGTGCTGCGTTCCAACTGGATCGCGACTGGCCCCAGGGTCAGTGAACTGGAACAGGCGCTGTTAGCAACTTTTGGACATCGTCCGACCAGGTTGCTGACCTCGGCTACAGGCGCGATGGAGGTGGCGCTGGCACTGTGCAATATAGGTGAGGGTGATGAAGTCATCACGTCTGCCCAGACTTTTTTCTCAGCCATGAACATGATCGTCAAATGCGGTGCCAAACCCGTATTTGTCGATTGTGACCTGGTCACCCGCGCCATTGACCTGGTCCAGGTAGAAGCTGCCATCACACCTAAAACCAAAGCCATCATGCCTACCCATTTCCCAGGTGCGCTCGGTGATATGGATGCGCTGTATGCGCTGGCCCAGAAGTACAAACTGCGGGTCATAGAAGACGCCGCGCTGGTGCAGGGTTCAAAGTGGAAGGGTAAACCCGTAGGCTCATTTGGTGACATCGCCATCTTCAGCTTCCATCCAAACAAAAACATGACGACCATAGAAGGTGGTGCGATTGTCGTCAACGATGAGGTTGAGGCACAGCGGGTAGATGTACTGCGCTTTCACGGCATCGCCAAACTGCCAGACCAGACCCGCGATGTGGTAGAGGCCAGCGGTAAGTTCAATATGTCGGACGTATCAGCCGTAATAGACCTGCATCAACTGACCCAGTTCGATGACTTCATGGCCCAGCGCCAGGTGCTGGCAGATCGCTATTTTGCCAGCTTCCCGCAGCTACCTGGTGTCGTGCTGCCACCGCAGGGCCAGCCAGAGCAGACCTGGCATATGTTTTGCGTACTCATCCCTTACGAAAACTTTGGCCACACTCGCAGCAGCTTCCGTGCAGCTTTGCATGATGCCGGCATAGGCACAGGTGTTTCGTATGAAGCCTGTCACACTACTACCGTGGGCAAGAGTTTTGGCTACGGCGAGGGCATGTTCCCCAATGCAGAACGCATCGCCCGCGAGACTGTCACCCTGCCTTTGCATGTGGGTTTGACGGTGGGGGATGTGGATGAGATTTGTGCGGTGGTGAAAAAAATATTGATGAGGTGATTATCCAGCAACGGTTTTAGTGAAATTATTCGGTCTTTCAGCTATTTGAATATCGTAGGGCGTATTGTAATACGCAGCATGGGATCGTGAAATGAGGGCGATCTGTTGATCAGGTAAACATGCGGCGCATTACAATGCGCCCTACGTTCAGACCGGCGCTTAAATCTGGCAAGCTCTATGCAAAGTTAATCTCCCCCATGCTTACCCTTCTTTGATGCATCCGGTATTGACATTTTTTGCTCGGCTACCCGACCAGGGTTTACTTTTATTCAGACTTCAACGACTTGCATGCTCCCCCTGAAAGAAAAGACGAAGTTGCCGTTCTCGTGGTGATGTGAACCGGTATGTCCCGATATTCACGGTTTCCCTTATCTACACTTTCTGAAGTTTTGAAAATACAGATGTTAGGAATAGCTGTGATTTCAGTTTTATAGATGGCATCTGCAAGTGGTTTGAATGAATAGGTTCCTGTGCAAATGTTAGTCATGGTGCCAGAGCGATAGCTATAGGACGCTGTAAATGCAACGCTGTCGTCCGCCGGGAATGCAAGACGGAGTTTGTCAGGCGCATATACAATCGCGTTTCCTGCTAGCTCAGAGCAGTTGTCGGCATTTTTGTACATTTGAAAGCTTACCTGGTAAGGCGTATCGTTGACGATGACCATCGTCGCTCTGGCACCTTTGATTTCCACTTCAAATTTAGAATTCTTGAACGGACGCGATGTCGTCGATGATGCTATTGGCGTTGAAGCGCACGAACTCAATAGCACTGTTAAAAGAGGGACATAGGCGAAGATGGGTACGATTGTTTTCATGAAATGGAAAAAACTTGCTAAATATTTTGAAATCTTACGCAGGAATCAAGGGATGAACTCACTTTGACAAAGTAATTGAGTGCATTGCTCTTTTAATTCTGCGATCAGGCGACCGTTGACCTGGCAAACATGCGGTGCATTGCAATGTGCCCTACGCAGGCGCTCGCTGCCAAATTGATTCTTTTGTATCTCTCCATGCACGCCAACCCAATGGCAAGTCCCCCAAAGCATAAACATTGGGATCATGCTCCACTATGCTTGCTAGGCTGACTAAGACCATATCAGACTCGGAAGGATTAGATTCTGGCCCATGGAATTGCCAGCCACCATCATCCTCATCGTGCGAGACATAGGCAATCCAGTTGTCACCTGTGAAGAAGTTCTTGTTCGCGATAACCGCTATATTTGGCGGGTCGCTAAATGGCCATGGATTCATCGTTAATTTATTGATCTAATTTTGTGTTGCAGTCAAAACTACCTCGCTTTGTACCGTTAAGCAGTTTTGTTAAAATTTGAATTTCAGGCTCATCAAATACATTATCCAGATCGTCAAAATCTGTTTCTATAGAATGTTTGCTGAGATTCCTTAGGCATGCACGCAATATTGAGAGCAAACCATTCATATCGTAATCATAGCCATCGCCATCAAAAGCTTTCCAGTTTTCAAGGAATTGGACTAACTTGTCTCCAGTACCTATATCTTTGAATTCCATGATTTTCTTAGGTGATGGTAAGCACATAGCTTGTTTGCGCTATTCTTGCAATACGCTGCGTAATAGGCTGCATGGGGTCGAGAAATAAGGGGTATCTGCTGGCCAGGCAAACATACGGCGCATTGCAATGCGCCGTACGTCAAGAGTATTGCTTTGACCCAGAAATCTTTTGCTATGTAAATTCAATCGCCCGCATCCTTGCGTTTTTCCGGTGCATCCGGCACTGCGACTTTTTGTCCGTCCACGCCTGCCTTGCTGAGCTGGCCTTTTTCCCAGAACAGTATTTCACCTTTGACGCCGCCCTTGATGCCGGAATCTATGGAGATGACTTTTCCCTGGTAATGGGAATACACACCATCCATGGTGGTGTGGCCAACGACGATGCGTTCGAGCTTGAGTTGCTGCAGCATTTTATCAAGGTCGGCAACAGGTAATTTGGGGGCATTGAAATAGCCACGGTACCAGAGTGGCCCTATGCTGCCGTACAGCCAGCTCAACACATCGTCAGTCTTGATTTGTGCTTTGCTTAAACCCAGTGTGCTGCGGTATTTTTCATTGACTTGTTGCAGGCTCATGTTGAGATTTTGATGATCAGGATGCAGGCCGCCATGCATGAAGAGCATGTCATTGACCTGCACGATCACAGGCTTGCTGCGCAGCCAGCGGCCAAGCACGCTGCTGTTGTCAAACATTTGCTGGTAACTGATATTCAGGTGCTGGGCGACGGCAGCATATTTTTTATTCAGATAACGCACGTCGCCTGCCATGGAGATGGCTTCATGATTGCCCAGCAGCAGGTGCACGCCACCACCAGCGGCGCTGGCCTGGGCTTCAAGTGCATACAGCAGCCACAGGGCTTCAGTGACCTTGGGGCCACGGTCCAGCACATCACCGGTAATGACGAGATGGCCTTTGCCATATGTCCATTGCCAGTCCTGGTTGATGATGCCATTGGCCTGCAAGAGTTTGAGCATGAGGTCAAATTGGCCGTGGATGTCACTGATGGCGGCGAACTTGTCGGTCTTGAATTTGATGGTCGCAGGAAAGGCAGTTTCTGCGGGACGTATCGTCAATGCCTGCGGGTAACCGCAAGCTGCAGGCAGGCTGATGTTGGCAGAAGTGCTGAAGCTTTGCTTTTGCAATTGATCATTGCATATCCAGTTCACATCCAGGCCACCCTTGTCGGGCTGGTTCGGCGACTGGTAAAACGCATACGGGCCATCATTGATACCAGTGACCGGTGTTGCGGACGTTGATACCGCAGATGCCGTAGATGCTGCAGCCGCAGCCGATGAAGGCGCTGGCGCAGCATTTTGCGCCAGCGCCGTACTCAGCATTAAGACACTGGCGAGGGCGGCAACGCTACTGCACAATACGAATGAATTGTATGAATTGAACGAGCGAAGGCGAAATAGTGATGTTGACGCTGGCATGATCTATCTGGAAAATTTTGCTTAGTTTTTTAGATAATAAACTTCACCACGATAAATCTCGGGTTTGGCTTGATTCGTGTTCAGGACAGGCAAGACCAGCCTCGGTGGCAGATTGCCGAGCTTCCATTCACTGGCCAGTGTCATGGCTTGCTGTATTTCTTCTGTTTTAAGGCGGAAGGCCAGGCCCAGTTTTTGTTTGTTGGGCATGTCCTGCATTTCCTTGTTGGTATCGAGCCTGTCGGCGATAGAGAAATACAGATAGGCGCGGGGCAGGTCGGCTGCAATGCCATTGCCTTCACTATAGATATTGCCCAGCCAGGCAAACGCCCGTGCGTGGCCCTGGCGGGCAGCCTGTGCCAGCAGGTGGATGGCGAGATTGACATCGCGTGGCATGCTGACACCGGACAGGTATTGGGTAGCCAGATAAGTCTGTGCCTGAGGGTGACCCTGGTCTGCGGCCTGCGCTGCATAAATATTGGCAACACGCTGATCTACCTCGGTACCCAGGCCCAGCGCAAAAATGCGCGCCAGACGGAACTGGGCTTCTGCATTTTGCTGATCAGCCGCAGCCCTGTACAACTTGTTGGCCTGCTCCATATCCTTGGGCACACCCAGCCCCATTTCATGGCAAATGCCCAGGGTCACCTGAGCGCTGGCCAGACCTTGCGCAGCAGCTTTTTGATACCAGGAGATGGCTTGCGCCATGTCTTTTTCTACACCTATTCCCAGGCGATAGCCTTCTGCCAGATTGAATTGTGAACTGGCATAGCCAGAAGCAGCGGCCTTGCCAAACCATTCCATGGCCTTGGCTTCATCCTTGTCTGGCCCTTTGCCGCTCATGTACAGGGTGCCCAGATTATGCTGGGCTGCGGCTTCGCCGCTTGCTGCCCGGGTACTCCAGTCCTGAAAGGCCAGGGCAAAATTACCCTCCCTGAAGGCGGCTGCGCCGACATCTGGTGCGGCTGTAGCAGCAGGTTTGGCTGGTGCGGTGACAGCAGTGGCGGTGGCAGCGTTAGTCAGTGCATAGGCTGAGAGCGAAGCAGAGAGCAGGGCAGCGATGAGTGTGGATTTGTACATGGATGATGAGATAGGCTTGCAGGCGCACGGCTCAGGTTTGCTATTGAGGGTGTTAGTGTAATTCATCTTGCTCTGTGCAGGTGAAATCAGCGCTGCTGCTGAGTATCATCAAGCATCTGCTGCCACTCTTCTGACCAGGCCAGCAAGGGCAGCATTGCCTTGACCAGGTTCAAGCCTGATGGGCTGAGGCTGTAACCGCCAGCAGCACCCATCTCGACGATGCGGGTTTCGCGCAGTTCACGCAGGCGCTGGTTGAGCACGGTGGGCGACATGGCGTCGCAACGCTCACGCAGTTCCCTGAAGCTCAGCGGCTCGCCCCGCAATTCCCAGATCATGCGCAAAGTCCAGCGGCGGCCCAGCAAATCCAGCAAGGCCATGATGGGGCGGCCAGTCTGCGACCCCCGCACTGCCTGCCCCGGTTTTGGTATCGTCATATTTTTTCCTTGCGCTACATTAAATGTAGCGATATGCTGTTTGCTACTGATAGCGTAGCGGTTTGTGGATTTTAACACCGGGCGATGCCTTGCTGGCATTGGTCCCTATTTCATTGCGATTTTTTTCAGGAGAACACGATGAGCATGCCAAGAATTGCCCCGCTGGAGCCACCTTATGATATCGACGTAGAGCAGGCTTTTACTCGCATCATGCCACCCGGCATGCCGCCCTTGACGCTATTCCGTACCCAGGCACATAACAAGCGTGTCTTGCTGCGCATGTTTGCCGGCAATCTGCTGGACAAGGGCGAGATATCCTTGCGGGCGCGCGAACTGCTCATCCTGCGCACCTGTGCCCGTTGCGGTTCGGAATATGAATGGGGTGTACATGTCACCCTGTTTGCCGCCAGGGCAGGCTTGAGCAAGGAAGACATTGCTGCCACGCTCAGCGATGCGCCAGCATTAAGCGCCTTGTCAGCCAGCGAATTGCTATTGCTCAAAGCCGTCGATGAATTGCATGAAACATCAAGCATCACTGATGCATTATGGGCAAAGCTGGAGCAGCATTTCAGCCAGGTGCAACTACTCGAAATCATCAGTCTGGTGGGCAGTTATCACACCGTATCCTTCGTCACCAATGCTGCAAGAATAGAGCTGGAGACTTTTGCCGCACGCTTTGCACAATACCAGTGAGCCGGCATTCTGAATCAGTTACCGGTTTTTCGCATCATAGCCTGTAGCCTGAACAAGTCACTCATTGCATACAGGCCTACCGACGCAGCCAGGTGGCTCTGGTCTGGTTTGTCAGTAATGCCCGTGGCAATCAGGTGGAACTGGTTAGCCGGGTCAGGTACATGGCGCATGCCACAGACTGCATATAATGAAATGCGTGTCTTGCCATCATTATAGGTCTCACCTTGCGCCGTGCATCCCTGCAAGGCGGCGATGTCCGGCCTGTGTTCAAAGCGCGCCCGGTAAAACTCAATGACGGGGTATTCATTAAACCCCTTGATCTCATGCACATAAGCGGCGTAATAGTATTGCTCAAGCTGGATGGCGATGACATCTCGTGCACGCAGAAATGTTAGGTTGTCTCTGGTCGATGGCCGCTTTTTCAAAGCCTGGGCAGGGCTGTTCAGCAAGGCCTTGATGGCATCGGTAATCCTGAAAAAAGCGTCACTGAGTGCCACTGCAGCATTCAAGTTGTCTATGGCCTGCAATGCACACACTGTAATAGCTGCTTCGGTCATACCGTGCTTGTGCAAGAGCAGCGCCAGTGCCAGTACAGTCTTGTCTCTGTATAAGGGCGTGGCTTCATCATCATTGGCGTTGAGCACACAATTCCAGCGCGCCAGCAACTGGGGCAAGACATAACCAGTTACGGTCAGTTGTTGATCATGTTTGGCATAGCTCATGGCAGTCGATGTCAGGCTGGCGACATCATCTTCTATGACTTGTACCAGTTGATGGGCGGCGAGTTTGTCGAGGGCTTGCTGGTGGGTGATGGCATTCATATGAAACGAAAAAATAAGGTGAAAATGGATCACAAGGAGCAGCAGTCATAGACAAAGCATGCTGGCAGGCCCTTGCTCACCCGGATGAACACGGCCAGAGCATATCACCATACTACCTGCCAGCATGCCGGGATTACCCCACCCACACCTTGTAGTCTATGCCATTCTGGATTGATCCTATGACCTGCGCCTGGTTCTCTGTACTCTCGCAAAAACTGGCCAGTGCTCCGGCGGCAGTGATCTGTCCTTTGCTGATCTGTTCATTCCAGTAATCAAAGCCAGCCTGATCCGGTGCACGGTGCAAGACATTCTGGTAAAAATTGGTGATCAGTGTCGTGGTACTGGGGTTGCTGCCAAACAGTTTTTGAAACTCTGCCGACTGAAAAAAACCAGCCGCCACCGTGGTCAGGCTGGAGCCCTTGTCCATGTCCTTGATCCAGTAACCCAGGCCTTCGAGGTCGGGTTTGCGTCCAAATGCTGCCTGGTACAGACGATATGCCTGGCCAGCAGTACCATTGATGTCCAGTGCCACATTCCTGTCCGAGAACTGGATGCGCTCGATATTGTTCAGGGTGTCGCTCGCATCTATGCCCAGCTTGTCCAGAACGCTGAACCCGTTTGCAGTTTTGGTGATGGTGTAGTCACTACGCAGTGCTGCATAGACAAAGGTGTCAAGACCGTTACCACCATCGACCATTTCGCCGTCATGGCTGTTTTGTAAAATATCATTGGCAGCAGTGCCAGTGACAACTTTTGGTGGAGTACTGGCATTGACGAGATACAGCCTGCTGACGACGCTTTCTGCGGTGCCTGCCATATCTGTATAGTTGGCCACTGCACGGACCGCCAAACCGGCCAGGTCATTGGGCAGCGTCAGCGTGGCAGACTTGGCACCGGCAATATCGACCCAGCTTGTTCCATCACTGCTTTTTTGCCATGAATACTGTACTGTTCCCATGCCATCAACATCGGTAATGCTGCTGGTTGCGCTGACCTGTCCACCGACGACTTTTTCGCCGTTGACAGTCACTGTGCCGACAGGAGGATCATTGACAGGCTTGATGGTCGCCGTGACGACAGCGGTTTGTGTGTCTATGCCGTCCCTGGCCTGGATACTGAAGGTGTCTGTACCATAGTAGTTCGCGTCAGGTACATAGGTGTAAGTTTGAAATGAAAAGCCGCTGCTGATAAGGATCTTGCCATGTTTGGGCTCGCTCAGGACTTGCAATTTGGTCCCAAAACCGGACTTGAATGGATCATAAGTATCCATATATGACGAGTCTTCATTGAGGCTGATATTCAGAGACCCCGCTGTATTGACAAGAGAAAAAGCGTAAGCCGGTGGATCAATGAAGCTGGCTTGCGCACCATTGATTCTCAGGCTGGAGAAGTCCAGGTCAAAATTTCCACTGCCTGTGCCAGTAAAAACCAGGGTGGCGAATGGCTGGCTGCCACTGACGCCGGTAAATTGCCCGCTGATTTCTGCATTGCCTGTGCTGCCAACGACAGTGCTGGACAGTGATGTGCTGGAGGTGCCACTGAAGGACACATCCTTCAGCGAAAGTTGTGATGCGGTATATGAAAATTTCAGGTTGACTGAATTGGTCGCAGCCAATCCGTCCGAATACAATTTAATGACCAACTTGCCGGCTTCCATGCTTTGCGTGATCGTTACTACAGCCATGTAAAAAACTCCTTCAAAGTTTTATGAGACGATGGCATGCGCCCCAATGCAAATTTCATGCAAATTTGAAGCGAATGTCATGCACATCGTGGATGCATTATTTTTATTGTAGGAATTTTATCATTCATTATTATTGATGCATGTCAGTCAGATACTGTTCTGATACTCAATCATGGACTATTTATGTTCAGCGTCCAGTCAGATCTGCTCCCTGGGTTTTGCCGTGCTGGGTTTGTTCATCGTATGCGCGGTCGAGCAACGCGGCCTCTGCCAACAAAGCGTTGCCGCGCTGGTTCAGGGCCACACCTAATTGCTCACAAGTTGCCTGAGCGGGATATTGCAACAGACTCTTATATTATCTTTTATGTCATTGATACCAGAGCATGCCTACACTGCACAATATCAATCCGCAGGCACAGAATTTTTGCACGCCACCATCTGGCAGCCAGGCAAACCGGTGATGCTTCAGCAGCTTGATCGCCAATTTCAGCAGGCCGCACAAGAGCAAAAAATACAGCAGATTCAATATTTCAAAGATGATGCCCAGCGCGACAAAGCTGTGCACGGTATTGCCATGCCCGCTTGGGATGAATAAAGGAAAAAAGGTAGAAAAAAACAGCACAGGCTTGGGATTGCCGAGCGTGATCAATAAACCGCGTGCAAAGCCAGTTTGCTGTGGAGTGGCAGCACCTTGCTGTTGTTCCTGATTTTGTCTGCTACCGGAGCGCCACAGCATTATACCCAGGTGCAACAGATACGCAGCCCCCAGCAGGCGCATGGTGGGCAAGAGCCAGGGCAGGCTTTGCATGAGCACAGCAAATCCTGCTGCCGACAGGGTAATCAGCAAGACATCGCCACAGATGATGCCTGCCACGGCGGCTGCAGCGCGCCTGACAGATTGCTTCGCATATCCGGCTACCAGCAAGGTGGCCGGGCCGGGTATGATGATGACCAGGCTGGCTGCCAGGATAAAGCCAGGTAAGGATATCAACTCAGGCATGCTGCCTCCGCATCTGTTGCCTGCAGGTGTGCATGCAAATCCAGGATCAGCTTATCCAGCCAGCTATCGATGGCGGGAAATGTATGGCCCAGGCTGTGTGCTCGTGTCGTGTCCATCACGTAATCATGGGAGTAATCAAAGGGGCTGTTTGCTGTCTCTGCATCAAAGCTAGCCTGCAATAGTGCGGGTTTACCCAGCAATTGCGCGATACGTGCGTGCAGTGGTGCTGACAGGCTGCCTGCGCAAGCGAGATTCAGCGGCCCCAGAAAGTCAGCCTGGCCTGCCCACAACATCGCATCGACAACGGCCTCAACATTCAAAAACGAAGTACGCCCGACACCTGCCAGATGATGCGAAGGCAAGCCTTGCTGCACCGTCCGGACATAGCTGGCCAGCCTGCCGGTAAAATCATCCTGCGCCGCCAATACATGGGCGATGCGCAAGCTCGCAAAGGGCAAGCGGCCATCCTGCAGCAGCACCGCTTCTGCCTGCAATTTACCGGCAGCATAGCTGGCATCTGCGAGTGCCGGGTCGCGCCAGGGATAGTGCCAGTCTATGCTGACCTGGCCCAGGTCGAGATCGTCTTCACTCAATGGCCGCTGGATAGTGCCAACGAGATGGCGATATGTCTCTATGGTCGATGACATCAGATAACGCCCGGCCTTGCCAGCAAATACATCGAGCGCAATCGCCGCATCCAGCGGGCTGTAACACATCTGGTCATATACCAAGTCGTAGCTGGTATGCGCAAACACGGCATGCATGGCCGCTTCGTCACGCCTGTTGACTTGCAGGCGCTGTACGGTATTGCCAAAGTCATCCGGAGTCTGGCCACGGGTAGCGATCGTGACACGGTGGCCTTGTGCCAGCAGGCGTCTGACCAAGTGTTTTCCAAAAAAGCGCGTGCCGCCTATAATCAAGATATTCTTGCGCATGACATCTTCCTTTTAAAATAATCAAGGAAGATCATGCTCTTTGAAAAGAATGGCGACAAACGCTTAATACTGATGTCATGAACAAGTAAAACTATCTCATTATGCAAGAGCCTCTACGCAACTTGTCACTCCTGGTCGATTTCGAATGTGCGGCGCGCTGGTGCAGCTTCAAGCTCGCTGCACATGAATTGCACAAGACTCCGGCGGCAGTCAGCCAGAATATCCGGCAACTGGAACAGCAACTGGGTTTTGCCCTGTTTACCCGCCATGCCAGGCATCTGAGCATGACAGAAAAGGGCGTGGATTTTGCCAGCACCGTCAGCCAGTTGCTGCGCGACTTGCATATCAAGGTCGCTGCCTTGCGTGAAGACAGTGCCAATGACAGCCTGCGCATTTCCTGCACCCATTCCTTCGCGATGAAATGGTTGGTGCCACGCTTGCATCGCTATACGCAAAAATATCCTGATATGGATATCCGCATAGATTCCAACGATGCCGTGGTTGATCCCACCCAAGGGCAATGTGATATCGCCATCCGTCATCAATTGCATGCGCAGGGGAGTGAGGCCAGCTTGTTGTGGCGCGAGCAATTGCTGCTGGCATACAGCCCTGCCATGCTGACCGACAAGGACAGGCGCGCACGCCAGCCGCCTGATTTGCAGCGCTTGTTGCGCTACCCGCTATTGTATGAAGGCAGCCCGGAGAACTGGATACGCCTGCTGCAAAGCCATGGCTTGCTGGGCAAGTCACATGACTTTGCGCAAAATTACAGCCATGCCGGGTTGCTGGTACAAGCCACTGTGGCAGCCCAGGGCGTGGCCTTGCTGCCTGCGGCGATTGCCTGTGAAGATATACAGCAGGGGCGCCTGCATGTTCTGCAATCTGCAGGACTGAGTTCGCGCTATTGCTACCGCATCGTCACTGCCAGCAGCACAACTGCCAAGGTCGGTCATTTCATCCAATGGCTGCATGACGAAATGACCGTGATGCAAAACTACCTGGAACAGTAGGGAGCTGGTGCCGGAGACTTAATGCAGAACAGATATCATGCCGCCGCAAGCTGGCGCGGTTTTTTCCAGAAGCCTGATTTGACTTCACCCTTCTTCCATGCCAGGTACAGGAATACCACACCCATCAAAGTCGCCAGAAAAACCGCAAGCACTGAAGCTTCTGCCCCAAAAGCACCGCCGCTGAGCCATTCAGAACCTGTCATATGGGTTTGCAGCCAGCCCTTGCTATCTGTGCCGGATACCGCAACAGAAAACACCGCACCCTGGGTAAAATTCCAGGAAAAATGCATGGCGATACACAGCGCCAGGCGACGTGTCAGCATATAGGCAGCACCGAATGCGATGCCTGCTTCCAGCGCAATCGCAATTGAACTGAAGATGGTGGCACCCGGGTTGGACGCATGGGCAAAGCCAAAGGCCAGGGCAGAGATCAGGATGGCAACGGCACTGCCCAGGGATTCTTCCATCATGCGAAAGATCATGGCGCGGAAAAACAGCTCTTCCATGACCGCTACTACCACAAAGATGGGCAGGTATTTGAGCATCAGCCTGGGGTCATTGTAGCCATCGACATGAAACACGCCCAGCAAAGACAAACTGCCCAGCACCAGCACAAACAGCATGGCACCCAGCACCAGGCCAATCAGCCATTCTTTCCAGGCTGAGAATAAGGCCAGCTCAGTCGCCTTGCGTTTTTCTATGATGCGTACATAGAAAGCATAGCTCAGCCAGCCCAGCAGCATGGCTGCGATATTGCGAAATACCATCCAGTCCGGCCCGGCGAGAAAATGCGACATGGCCTTGCGGGAAATAAATTGCACGCCACCGACGATGAGTACCGCCAGCAGGAATTTGACGATGGTATATTGCAAAAGTTTTTGATGCCAGACTGGCTTGTCCAGGCTGGCGTTGATTTCTGCTGTGGTCATAAATATCCCCATGGATTTTGTTGTGAGTATAGTCCGCGTCAGCCACGCCTAGCAATGTCCTGCAATAAGCATATGAATGACTGGCTGGCACTATAAACAGATGACAAACTATTTACATCCCCGATAAGACCAAGTGTAAAAAACAGGGATTGAATGGGAAAATACGGCGATAAAAAGCAAGCTCGGAATTGAGAGCCCACCAGGCTGCTAGCCAGCGGCCGGTCATGCCGTTTACTGCAAATCCCTGTATTTTGTCTGCTTCCTGCCAATCCTGAGGATTAAGTTGCAGTTGACCAGCGGATTCCTGACACAGACAGGGCAGCGCGCATTACACTTTAATGATGCACGGGCGCTGCCGAAAATCTTTGTATCCAGGACATCAGATGAAATTGCTCAGACTGCTGACACTGCTATGGATGACCCTGGCTTGCCTGTACCCTGCGCACGCCAGTGATGCTCCCGGCAATACCAGTAATGCCACCAGCAATACGGGCAAACTCATACGCTATCCGCGCCTGTCTGCCCAACTTGATCCACATAGTGACTATGTACTGGAAATTTTAAGGCAAGCAATCAAGGCCAGTGGCCAGCCTTATCAGTTGCAGGCCAGCGAGGCACCCATGCAACAGGCGCGCAGTATTTATGAGCTCAGCTCGGCGCAGGGGAATGTCGATGTCCTCTGGACCATGACGACAGATGAAAGGGAGGCGCAGCTTATTCCCATCCGCATCCCCATAGACAAGGGCCTGATAGGCTGGCGCATCGCCCTGTTGACAGCAGCGAATGCAAATATTTTCAAGGACGTAAAAAGCCTCAAAGACCTGGCAGCCTTCACCGCCGGGCAAGAACTGGACTGGCCCGATGGGCCTATATTGAAAAGCAATGGCCTGCCAGTAAAAACCTCGGCATCCTATGAACCCCTGTTCAATATGATCAAGGCAGGGCGCTTTGATTATTTCCCGCGTTCTGTTTTTGAAGTGCAGGTAGAACTCAATGGCCGTCCAGGCCAAAAACTGGTCATCGACAAATACATTGCTCTGTATTATCCATCGGCCCTGTATTTTTTTGTCAGTCCGCGCGAGCAAAAAATGGCTGAAGACATACAGAACGGACTGGAAGAAATGATCAGGAATGGCAGCTTTGAAAAAATATTCCAGCGCTACCAGCAAGCCACGATCAAAAACATCAACCTCAAATCCCGCACCATCATCAGCCTGCGCAACCCCTTGCTGAGCCCGGAAAAGATGCCGTTGAACAGGCCGGAGTTGTGGTTTAAACCGTGAGAAGCAACGACACTTTTATTGCTGAAAAATTGGGGTAGGATGCGCCGTGCGCACCTCTCAAAGCTTACCCACGGTTTCTTGCACAGGCAAATCTCGGTACAATTTCAAAAACTTGAACATCTTCGGCCATTCTTCACGCGGCTTGAATACAATCGCAACTTCCCGGTTATCAAGCGCAGATTCTGTCAGCACTACATGATCTTCAACCAGCTTGGCATTCTCAAATTCTTTGGCATTGACACGGCATACCGCTTTAAAAAATGGCCCTGCCAGCCATGCTTTGACTTCAGGGGTATCCTGAAAGCGCAGGTAGCCCGCCAGGGAGGCATGGGCCACGGCCACCATTGCAAAACCAAGAGAAACGTCTTCTTTGACGAGGATATACATTTTCATAGAGGAGCTTCAGCAAAAGAGAAATATGAAAGCTGGTTAAAAAGCATAGGCCAGGGGGCGCCGTGCGCACCGTTTATCGCTACGTGGCAAATCTATCGATGCGCACTATGCACCCTGCAAATCGCCATGATCCATAAGACGCTTATGTGCTGTCTTACAAAGTCGATTCCGTCGCCGCATGCAGCTTGTCTTGCGCCGGGAACTCTGTCACCAGATAGCGTTCTGGATAGCCTTCCGTCTTTTGCATGAGCTCACCCGCCGTGCTGCACAAGTCATCCCAACTGAGTATCTTGCTGGTGTATTCACCCTCCTGGCTACCGGGGATCACCATGGCGACCAGGTCGGTTTTGGGCAGCAGCGATACTACGCCCTGGGTCCAGGTTGAGAGTGAAGTCAGTTTGTCGGTGTCATTGTTCTTGAGCACGGTATAGCTGGCGACAAAAATATCTTCCTGGGTCTTGTCATGCAGGGCTTCGAGCAATTCTTTTTGCGAGCCATAATCTTCTGCTCTTTGCGCAGTCTGCAAGTTCTTCAGGCGATCAAGTACATCAGCATTCTCAGGCACATAGCTGACGGCTTTGCCATCCCTGAGTTTATACATGCCAGCGGAGACTACCCGACCTTCCTGCTCCATGCAGGATTGTGCGTGCTCCAGCATTGCTAATTGCGAGGTGCTGGAATTGGCATTGCAGAGCAACAGTCTGCCACGGGTGGGCACCATCAATACCGGGTCACTGCCGCAACCGGCGCGGTAAATCAGGTCAGGCAACAATATGCGTGAAGAGTCATAGGCGTCTTCCCACACCCCGGCGACGACACCTTCACCAAGATTGACAAACTTGTCTTCAGTACGGTCGCGCAAATTATCCAGCGCCACTTTCAAGGCATCTTCCAGGCTGATATTCCAGCTTTCATAATTACTCTGGTTGACCAGCGCCATTGAATGCTCGGTATCGTAGGCCAGCATCAGCATGGCATCGTCGCCAAAGGGCAGGGCAGCCTGCTGATAAGACATGGGCTTGTCCTGCATCAGCGAAGTCAGGCGCAGGTATTCACCCTGGCCGCAGGGTTTGAGACTGGGCATCAGATGTTTGCTGGCACTGGCAAAATCGTCGGGTATGCCATTCACTTGCAGGCTTGCGGTATATTTCAGCAGCACATGGTCACGCTGACTTTTGGCCGCAGCACAATAATCACGGTAGGCATTGTGCAGATTCAGGATGTGCGAGCCATTTTCACCGACCACCAGACGGAACTCTGCCTCATCAAAATGCATGGTCTGGGCAATGCCCTGGTTGCGGGCATACTTGATGACGATCTGGGCAAATTTATGCGTCGATGGCTTGGACTTGAATAAATCGAAGAATCCCATGAAATTCCTGTCTGCTTAAGTAATGATATTGTCTTGTCTTCAAGAAACCACCAAACAATAAAGTGCGCAACTGAATGTAACTATCGCGCCTTCTATTTCCTTATGATAACCTCAGCGGCGAAATCTGATTTTATTGTGCTGTCAATCCAAGATGACGTAGGGCGCGCCATCACCAATTCACAT
Source organism: Undibacterium sp. Tian12W (assembly GCF_049339405.1). Taxonomy (NCBI): domain Bacteria; kingdom Pseudomonadati; phylum Pseudomonadota; class Betaproteobacteria; order Burkholderiales; family Oxalobacteraceae; genus Undibacterium; species Undibacterium sp. Tian12W. The sequence continues at coordinate 175,760 of NZ_JBMPPK010000011.1, read as the reverse complement.
GCATATGAAAACGGTGGGTATGGCGCATCCTGCAAAATGATCACCGCCCGCGGCCACTCGTTTCGACAATAATTTCATTGTCACACTTGTCGGTCTGGCGGTTAAATCCCTCTGCATCGCCAATCAGTTTTGTCAGGCCCTTGCCCGTCTCAAAATTTGTTGGCAACTTAAGGCGTATCTCTTGCAGGTATTTGCCATCAGCGCAACTGAGCATGAAGTTTTGCGCGATTTTTTCGCCTTCCTGTTTCTTGAGCATTTCAAAAAAATCTTTCACCGCGAACGATTTACCAGCGTGATCCAGAATGAACTTGCCTACCGCTGAATTATTGACTTCCTCGACGGCTGCCGCTGCAGTCTTGAAGTAAGTATCCGCATCGCGTGCCTGGCAAGTACCATGCTTGCTCCATTCGTATTCACCAAACTTGCTTTCAAACTGAAAATTCGGCATCCACTTGGCGATGCGTTTTATCGTGTCAGAAGACAGCTTCATCGGCTCGGTAGAGCAACTGCCGTAATTGATGCCGCATTCTTTTTTATTTGGCCACAGGCCATGCAGGGTCAGGTTATTGATTTTCAGCTTGCCACTGTTGATAGCATCACACTCAGGCTTCTTGCCGCGATAGGCAAAGTGCTCACAAAAGCCTGGTTGCCAGGTGATCGCCAGCACATAGCTGTCTTCAAGATTCGGTGTGCTGCACATAGTCTGGCGGTCAGCCTCCCGGTTCGCCTTGGCCCGGCCTGCTGGCGGATTGTCTTGCGGCACCTGGTCCAGCTGTGCCGTTCCGCAGTCCCGCGCCACCCAGCGTAAATTAGGATTGGCCCCATCCACATCCACCCGCAACCACGCATAGTCACCCGGCTTGTTGATCTCTTTCACCGCATAGCTCTTGCCGACCACCGCATGCACAGCACCAGGGTTACTTTGCTTGTTGAAAGACGAATACAGCTCGCAAGATTTGCCGGCGGTAAAGCTGCCATTCACCGGTTCGCTGGCATGAGCAGGGAATGTTGCCGTAATCAGCAATACAAGCGCGACGATGATGCGTGATCTCAGTTGTTTCATGTCAATTTTTACCTTTTATCATCTGGTGACAGCGGCTTAGTGTATTTATGACGCAAAAAGTGCGAAATTACTTTCTATTGTATCTTCAGCAAGCTGTGTATTCACAGTACATGAAGCAATATTTACTGAGTAGTATTAATATCGGCATTGTTAAAAGACTAGTTAAAGGGGCTTTTCACGGAAGCCATACTCGCACCAAGTTGCGTCGGCATCAGTGAACTCAAAGCAAATCCTACTGCTGTTCTTGAGGCATCAGGCGATCAATCAGTAGCCATTCTGAATCGCAATAAGCCGGTTGGTTATATGGTGACAGCCGCTGCCTGGGAAAAAGTAAACGAACTGCTGGAAGACAAGGAAATACTAAAGATAGTCGAGTCCAGGCTAAAAGACCGGAAAAAGCCCATCAGGGTAAAGCTGGATGACTTATGAACCCGATTCCATCCAGATGCCCTGAAGGAATGGCGCAAGCTGGATGAGACTATCAAGACCCAGCACAAGAAGAAATTGAGCGAAAGACTGGTGCAGCCACGCGTTCCTAAAGCGCCTGTCAGTGGCGGCAGTGATCTGTATAAAATCAAGCTGGCTGCTTTGGGCTATCGCCTAGTTTATAAGGTGATTGATCAAACAGTTATGGTATACGTTTTGTCAGTTGGCAAACGACAGGACAATGCTGCCTACAAAGCCGGACTGCAGCGCGACAATACTGGATAAGTACTGATTAAGTTTGGAGTATGCTGGAGCGGGTGAAGGGAATCGAACCCTCGTATGAAGCTTGGGAAGCTGCCGTTCTACCATTAAACTACACCCGCGATTCCCACATTCTAAGCGGGTTTGACGGGTGTTTGCAAGTTGTCAGCTAGTCTGTTTTGAAACACGCTGCGACAGTGTTTCGGTAAGCTAATTCAGCTTAATCGTCTTTGCAGATTTTTTCGCATTTTTCTTTGTCGTCGATTTTTTCCATGCAGCGTTTGTAACATGCTTTATAGTCCGTGGTACTTGCACTTACTGCGGCAAAGATGGTGACGCCGAGGAAGAGGATTAGGTATTTTTTCATTTAATTTCTCCTGATCATAAAGATAATGCTCAATATAGCCTGATGGGCTATTTTGTTTCAATTTATTTTTTTACGTCACTGCTGATCAACTCGTCATAGGCTTTGGCATTGAAACCCACCATCAGCTTATGCGCAGAGACGATGACGGGAACGCCTCGTTCATTGAGTGACTTGTATGCTTCTTCTGCTGACTTGGATTTATCCACCAGTACATCATTAAAAGGGATGCCGTTTTTAGTCAGGTATTCACGGGCTGTCTGGCAATGTGGGCAAGTCGATGTGCCATACAGGGTAATCGGCTTTCCTGATGTGGCAACATGCATGGAATAATCGCCAGTTTTAAATGGTCCTCGCCACTTTTGATATAACTTGGGTAGTTGGCTGCCAATGGCAATCGCAATTGCGATAGTCAGCACTATCAGGATAACTTCAGTTGCTGTTTTTTTGAGATTTTTTTTCATATAAATAAGAGTTTTACTTTTGCTGTCGGCTGCTGTCGGCTGATCTATAACTTCATTTCTAACCTGATGGATAGTCTTGGATGTGAATCTGTATCAATTTGCTGGCGTACAATCTCATTGCTGATGTATTCGTTGATTTGTCGTGATTTTCTGGCCCCCAAATTGTCAAGATTGACAAACAGGCGCTTGCTTGGGCTGATTGTCCAGGCAGCATTGCTACTGAGGCCAAAAGTCCTGTCCTGGAAAACACGCTGGCTGACGCTATTGCGCACCCAGTTGCCAGGTGCCCAGTTGGCATCGATATCCATTTTCAAGGGCAGGTCTTTGAAAGCATAGCTACCACCCAGTTTGGCGCGCCAAGGAGTTTGCTTGTCTAGACGGTTATCCGGACCGGGAATGGCAGATACTTCTGACTGGCTCAGGCCTATGCTGGCGCGCACATCCAGTTTTGGGGCATCAGGCCAGACATCGCGCGCAGCCAGTTGCATTTCCAGATCCAGTCCGCGTACACTTGCATCTCCCAGATTGACTGGTCGGCTGACGTAGCGGGGTGCATTCGCCCAAGCCACAATTTCTCGCGCAATATCGATGCCTATCTTGCGCTCTATCTTGCGCGTATACATTTCAAGGCTGACCTGGCTATCTTTACCAAATCCGTGTTCATACGAAATATTCAAGCCCAGTGAACGTTCAGGCTGCAAGGCCGGGTTGCCTGCGCTGTCCGCAGTGTCGAGGCTATTGGCTGCACACAAACCGTTCACAGGGCAGGGGGCCAGCGGATTGATTTGTGGCCGCGCCGTCAATTGGTCCAGCCAGGGTGATTTAAAGCTGCGTGCCAGACTGATGCGCAAGCTACGATCACTGTCACCATCAAATTTCTTTGCGATATGAAATGACGGCGACCACAGACGATATCTGGATTGGCTGGAATAACTGCCTTCATGGATATCAGCCACACTGTCTTCCGTAGAGATGCCTGCATTGAACGCCAGGGCTTCGCTATATCGCCAGTCGTCTTGCAAGAAAATGCGGCGTTTTTCCTGGCGGGCGCTGCGTTGCTTGCCTAAATAGGCCAGGCTGCTGTCAGTAGCGCCGTTGATAAGATAAGTGTAGTCACTTTGTTCTTTGCTCAGGTTAAGTTGCACACCTGCTTTGACATCATGCCCTCCGGGCAATCCAGCTTTGTAATCCAGCCTGAGTGCATCCGCATCAGTATCCCGTCTTTGTGTGTCTATGCGCAGACTGCTGGTCTGTGCATTCTGTAATTCAAAGCGCCGGTTTTCAAGCAGAGAATGAAAATGGTTGGAATTCCATTTCAATTCCAGGCGTTGCTGTTTGTCGGGCGTATGTGTCCACGTCAGGCCCGACCAGAATGAATCCAGCGGCGTACGGTTGCGCTGCACAGCATCAAGTATATTGCCGTCAGCCCAGCGCCTGCGTTCTATATTGGTTTGTTCACCCAACATGCTGTTGATGCTGGGTGAAAAACTGATTTTATTCTTGGCATCTATCTGCCAGTTCAGTGTGCTGCTTAGGCTAAGGGACGAAGACTTCGTTTCAGATTGCATGTCGCCTGCCCACAATCTGGTTGTGCCCGGCATGGTCAGCGGCGCGAGGCTGGTCAATTGCCGCTGACTATCTTCTGTACTGGTTTTTTCATTGGCTGAGAATTGCAGGCTAAAGCTTAGTGGTGAGCCCGCTTCTGTCTGGCTATACGCCCATGACAGATCTCCGCCCAGTTCGCTTGTAAGGTTATTTGCGCCCAGGCGCAATTGTTCGGTTTTCTTGCGGTCAATTTTGCGGGTGACGATATTGATGGTGCCAGCGATACCAAAAGGGCCAAATTCGGCAACACTGGATTTGATGATTTCTATTTTTTCTACGCGGACCAGTTCCAGTTCAGTCGGGCTTTTCCCCTGGCTGACACCGGCTTCACCATCAATCAGGATTTGCGTATATCCCGGCAAGCCCAGCAAACCTATGCGGCCATCCTTGCCTATGCTGATAGCGGGTACCTGTTTCAATAGTTCGCCGACATTATACAAACCACTGTCGTCAATGCGTTTGCGTCCTATGATGATGCGGCCAGCAATAAAATCCCGGCCAGCTTCTATGTCGGTTTGGCTACCGGTCACTGTCACTTCTTGAGGAGGATTTTTCTGCGGTGTTTCTTGCGCCAGGGCCAGCCCAGAACTCCATCCTGCTATCAATGGCACGACCCAGAATTTATGATGCTTGATCAAACTTATATCTTTCTACTGTTGCACCTGTTCACATCCCCCTCAGCACTACAAATGAAGGGGACGATTTTAAAATCAGCAATTACATATCATTCTGCATGAGTCAATATCAACGCCAGCCAATCCACACCGGCCAAAGCAGCCGTAGTCGCAATTTGGATTGATTTTTTCCTCAGGATCATCTGATCCATCCCAAGCATACGCTGTGGCAGAAATGCTTGCAAAAAATAAGAATACAAAACCTAAACGACGAAACATATTTCCCTCCGGGAATGTTGGTGAAATATTATTGTGCTTTAGTATTTTTATGATGTCAACTTTTCACAAAAGTAATATAGTTGTTTTTATGAAAGAAAACTTATATGCTTATGATTTATATTGGTAATTTAAATCATGAATCAGTATTTTTTTTAAAAATATTATTTAATTAACCATAATTAAATTTTATAAAGTGTTAAATTCTATTTAAAAAAATAATATTTTTATTCAAGATTTGAAGGTTATTGGGAATTTTACAAACTGTCGATATTTTATTAAATTGCAAATGCTACTTGCAGTTAATATGCATTTTTAAGATGTTTGCAGTGATCTACGCCGATATCACCGCCAGGTATTGATTATTCGCAGGCTACAGCGCAGGCCGCAATTTAGCCACGGCCTCAATCTCTATCAGCGTATCCACCGTCGCCAAAGATGCGACGCCGATGCCGGTTAATGCAGGGCGTGATGTGCCCAGGTATGCTAGCAGCACAGGTACCACCTTCTCCATGTGATCAGCGAGTTCACCCCTGACATAGACGCGTAGTTGCAGGATATTGGCGACCGAAGAATTTGATGCTTCCAGCACGTTCAGCAGGTTTTTGATTGCCCCTTCTGCCTGTGCTGCGATGTCTTTATTTTTAACCTGATAGTTGCTGTCCCAATCGACCTGGCCTGAGATAAAAACCAGGCCGCTGTCTGTGTCTATTGCTGCCTGCGACATGCCAAATGGCGCACCGTCATACAAGCTGGCAGGATTGATTTTCTTGATGGTCATATGAGCTCTCTGTTGAATAAACATGCAGAGAGTCTGAAGGAGTTGGCTGCGCTTGACCATCAAGGCAGGCTTGTAGGCGATACAAGCGATTTATGTAGCTGGCGGGAATTTTTGCTTTATCTTGTCCAGCAGCCATATCATGAATGCATCTTTCCTCGCGCTGGGATGGTAGGCGGCAACGACTTCGTACCCCGGTGGATATTTCTTGAGTGGTATTTCAAACAGACCAGCACATGGCATCAGGCGCGATGGTAAAAAACCGACCATGCCTGATTGCTTTAAATATTCCTGTGCCATGAAAAAAGAAGGTACGGATACCTGCACCTTGCGGCGCAGCTTCTGTTGTTCAAACCAGCTGTCTGCCGAACCTTGGAAGCTGGCGATGCCGGGTGATGTCACGACAAAGTCATATTCGACCAGGCGTTCCAGCGGTAAATAGTCATGAAAGACAATGTCTTTGTTGGCGGATACGCAGACATATCTTTCCGTGAAAATCGCATCTGACACCAGGCCCTCAGGCACATAGCCATTCGATGTCAGCGTCAGGTCTATCTCACCCTGATGCATTTTCTGGATCAGGTTCGCACTCTCGATATTGATGACGATGATTTTTACCCCGGGTGCAGAAGTCCTCAGTTCATTGATGAGCTCGCCAACGATGATTTTTTGCGTATAGTCAGTGGCAGAGATGACCAGGGTTCTTGCTGTATTTGCCGGAGTGACTGAGCCAGGTAAGGGGATGTCATTGAGATGCATCAATACCTGGCGGACATGCGGCTGTATCAGTTTTGCGTACGGCGTGGCGACAACACCGTGACCTGTCCTGACAAAGAGCTGGTCACTGAGGATATACCTCAACTTTTTAAGCTGCAGGCTGACGGCCTGTTGCGAGACGTTCAGATATTCTGCCGCTGCCGACAGGTTCTCAAACTTGTATAAGGCATCAAGGGTTCTGAGATGATTTATTTCCAGCTTTTCTATCATGCGGCCTCGTCTCGTGCTATGGTCGTTTTCCAGCCTAATTCCGGCGATTCATTTTAGCATTTTCAAGATGAATGCCGGACAGCGCATACAGTTGAAAGGAAAAAAATGAGTGTGCATTACAAGACGATAAACAAACTAAAAGAGACGCAAGAGCTGATAGACCTGTACCGCGACGATCTTGATAGCAATGCATTAACGGGCATCATTGCCGATTACTCGGACAAATTTGTACTGTTAAGCCTGTTTAGCGAAGAAGGTGTGGCGAATGGATTCAGCCTTGTCTATGGCGAGGATATTACCCGAATACGCTGGGGTGGCAATTTCCTTGAATCACTGGACGCATTAATCAAGCGCAACCAGGTCGTTCCATTCATGCCAGGGATTGCCATCAATTCGCTGCATGATGCACTGAGTTCAATCCAGGAGCAGTTTGGGCATGTGACCCTGCATACAGAGCGCGTGCGCAATGATGTCTGTTTTATTGGTGAAGTAGAAGAATTGGATCAGGATTTTCTGGTGTTGCACGAATATGGAACCAGAGAAAACCGCGACAGGAAGCATACTTTGCTTGCCCTGGATTTGATTACACGTATTGATGCAGAAGCAGTGTATGAGAAAAATTTGAAATATTTATATTCAAGATACTGATTGAGATCCTGACATGCATCACATTGATCGCAATGCCTGAACTGGTGCTGTGTCTGAACAGGCGCAGTGCCATGTACCGTGCAGACGCATTACCCCACTTGCGATGCATAAATTTTCCTATTGCCATGCACCAATTGAAAATTTTTGTGCCTGCACAACTTATGCCTTTGTTTTTTCGACAAGTCGCATTAGAATTAATAATTAGATAATTTTAATGCTAGCATAAACCGTCTTCTCCTTGCCGCAATCCCTCCGCGATGTTCTAGCCCTTACCGCAAAAAGGATGATCATGAGCACAGCAAGCCACAATGCCAGCAATGCCAGTAACTCCGGTAATTCCAATAGCAATGCCAGCAACAGCAGCGCGCCGGCAGCCAGACCGAATATCCTGTTCATCATGGTTGATCAGATGCGTTACCCACCACGTTATGCAGATGACCCGCTGGATCCGCTGTACCAGATTTTGCGATTTGAAGAGGGTAGCCTGGCGGACAATCCGTATGCAGAGCAGTTCCCCGGTTTCGTCAAGCTACGTCAGAATGGGGTGTCGCTGCAAAACCATACCTGCTCCAGCATTGCCTGTGTGCCAGGCCGCGCCACCATCATGACGGGGCAATACAGTGCGCATAGTGGCGTGACGCAGACCGAGGGCATGTTCAAGGTTGATACTGATCCAGCCTTTCCATGGTTGCCGCAAGATGGTGTGCCAACCATGGGTGACTGGTTCCGCGCAGCGGGTTATGAGACGCATTATTTTGGCCGCTGGGATTTATCAAACCCGCCGGATGGTAGCCTGGAGAACTGGGGCTTTGGCGACTGGGAATATTCAACCCCGTCTGATCAACGCTTCGGTACGCCCAATCTCGGCGTATATCGCGACAAGACTTATACTGACCTTGTCACCACCTTCCTGCGCCGCAAGGGCGTGGGTGTGGAGGCGAATATGATCAACAGTAATAATCCTACCAATGCCAGTTTCAAGCTGCGGCCCTGGCTGGCGGTGGCGTCTTTTGTCAATCCACATGACATCGGTGCTTATCCATTTCCATGGCAACCGGCGGTAGAGACACCAGCTACGCCGCCAACACTGGGCGACATCATTGCACCTTATGGTGCGCCAGTAAAAGGCACGCTGAGCCAGCCACCCACTTATGGCAAGGCACCGAATCAGTTTGTTGCCACCTACCGCGTGCCGCTGAATCCTGATGGCTTCAAACTCGGTGATGTCAGGCTGCCTGCCAATTGGCGCGGTGACCTGTCCAGCAAGCCGGATTGCCAGTACGATTATTCCTATAAATTCCAGCTTGCACTGACGACCTTGCGTGGTCAGCACGCGGTCATCCCTTCGCCTTATCCGTTCAAGATGCAAAGCAATGCCGAGGACTGGTACCGCAACTATCTGGCGTTTTACCTGTACCTGCAATACCTCGTCAATATCGAAGTCAGCGCCATACTTGAACGCCTGTATGAAAGTGGTCTCGACCAGAACACGATAGTCGTCTTTACCTCGGATCATGGTGAGCTTGCAGGTGCGCATGGCGGGCAGATAGAAAAATGGTGTGGTGCCTACCAGGAGGCCACGCATATACCCGCCATTATTTCTTCACCTCTGGTCAATGCTGACAAAACCATGCGCACCGTGCAATGCCACACCACGCATGTCGATTGGGTGCCAACCCTGCTGGGTCTGGCAGGCTATGACGCAAGCGACAGGCAGGCATTGGCCAGCTTCATGCAGGGCCATGATGTCAAACCCCTGGCGGGCGAAGACCTGTCACCCGTCATCCGCGGCACGGCAAATGAAACAGAGCGCCGTGGCGTGCTGTTTGTCTCTGACGACAATATCACTGCACCGCTGGATACCAACTATCTGCCTGACAGATATCAATGGTATGTCGATATCACAGAACGCATGACCAGTCCTACTGGCAAGCCTACCGAAAAGCAACCACTGACAGCATCCGGCCCGGTCGTACAACCCAACCACATACAATCGTATTTTGAGAAACCATGGAAACTCGTGCGTTACTGGGAACCGCAAAATCCCACGAATACCCAGTGGGAATTGTATAACCTCGATGCCGACCCGAATGAAAACCACAACCTGCTGCAATGGGACAAAAGCACAGGTGCGCCTATGCTACGCTCAGGCCAGATTGTTGAACTGGGGCTGAACCTGGCGCAGACAGAATTTGACCTCGCTTATTTACGCAAGGCGCTGAACTTGGCGCTGATCAAAGCTGGTTATACGCCGCAGAACATGCAGGACATGGGCACGGTGACAGATGGGCAGGCACCGAGCTGAAGCTTGAATTGGCAGGATGCGTGATGCGCACCGGATGTTGATTTGATGTTTTTGAAGTATTTGCGGAGTGGTGCGCACGGCGCACCCTACTGCTGGTGATCTTCTTGTGCAGTAAAAACTCGATTTGGGAGTGCGATGCTCCCATGCGGCGCATTATAATGCGCCCTACGTCACGGCTTTGATTCGGCATTGCCGGGCATTCCCTGTGGATTGGTTCTGGCAATTGCAGGTACTTTCTTGCTGGTGAACTGCCGTAAACTCCTCTCCCTTCAAGGGAGAGGCTGGGTTAGGGATGGGATTCGGATGATCAATTTGAACTGCCGTATGTAGTCCGTGCACGGCGCACCCTGGAAAATGATCACTTGTTTATGCGGTAGAATATGCCGACTTTCTGTTGAACCACTCTGAGTGAAAATTCCCCGGGCAACCTCTTTAGCATGACCCTCCCATTTAAATTTACTGTTACAAATAATGGACCAGATGATCTAGTTGTCTGCATAGAGCCGTGGGCCCACGATTTTACGCTGGAGCCGGGAGATGATATCCAGATCATTTGCGATAGCGCAGAAACTGAACTGGACATGTATAGAGAAGATGGTTATATGCAAATTTACCTGAACTCATCAAACGATTTTATCGTGCAGCAGCAAGGTGCAATCATCCATTGCGGGCATAAGCGCAAGCTCGAGCTGCCACACTAATTCCGGCACTATAGTAATTTGGGCAAAGCATGAAAACCATCCGCACTTACGGGAAGCTACTACTGCTGTCATGTATATGTGCAGCCATTGGCAATGCATTTTCTGAAGTTATCATCGCAATCCTGTTAAGAAAATTTTTTCCAGAAGAAGTGCGTTCAGTATTGTCGCCTTTGGATATTATTCAGCTGTTTGGGAAAGAAATAATCGGCACTCCTGTTTTCCTGATAGTTGTGACAGTGACGGGATTTACCCTGCTTGCCATTTCACTGAGTAAGCATTTGCAAGCAATGCCACTTGCAACCATAGTCTGGGGCAGTCTGATCGGCATTTATCTCTCGCTCGTGCGCTTTATGGCGATGACTGACATTATTGAGAAAATTTTTAGCTATGTCTTGCCAATAGATTGGGTTGCTGATTCATTGAATTTCATCTTTTTTATTTTTGTTATTCCGTTGCTTCTGTTAGCGATCATTGTCATGTTTTTTAAAGGCAGCGGGCACAAGATTCAATCTGAAGTAATCGTATGAATGAAAAAACGAATGCTTTCTCAGCGATATTCATCAACAAAGGCAGGAATAAAATATATGTCCTTGTATTGATGATCTCAATAAGTATTTTTGGCTTGATTGCCTGGCTGATGTCGCGCTCACTTGACGAAGATCTGGATGCTGTGAATCTTGCGCGGACTCAGGCAATGCTGAAACTTTGCGATAATGCCTTGAAAACATGGATTGATGAAAATGGCAGGATGCCTGAAGAAAGCGAAGGGATCAGTGTCTTAGAACTCAGGAAATTTCCGCCACGTGATGCATGGGGAAATACGCTTGTGTACAAACGCAATAACAATAGCTTGCTGCTGTATAGCTTGTATTCTATTGGCCCCAATGCCATTGATGAAAACGGGGATGGCGATGATGTTCATGCACATTGAATCAATTTTTCCATACACATCTCTTTAGATAAAATCAATTCTAATCCCAGAACAGGCATGCTAGCATGCGGGTCGAATTCACATCTGGAGTCATTGTCATGCAACTGGTCGCTTCACGTAAACTTAAAATTGCCTATGCAATTGCGCTGCTCGCAGCGGTGCTTCCTATGGGGCTGGCGAGTTCTGGCTGGGTTGCTCTTGCTATGGGCGGTGGTGTGGGAATCCCTTATCTCGGGCCAATTGTCATGCTGTTGCTTGGTGCTTACCGCGTGATTACTGTCATTGCTAATCCACAGGCCTTGATCTCATTTCCTGTCAAAGGAGTTGCGCGCGTATTGCGCATGACAGGTGTGTTTGCCTTGTATATTGGTGCTGCGGTAGGTATGCTGAATTTGCTGTCGAGACCGCTGATGGCCTTGTTCTTGACACAAAAAACTGAATCTGGCGTTGAGTTTTTTGTGGCAGGAATGATCCTGGTCGCATTGGGAGGCATCGGCGTGCTGGGCTTGCTATGCTTTGAATTGAGCCGTCTTCTCGGTTTTGAAGAGCATGCGAGGTCACAGATGCCCAGGCAGATATAGCATTTAAGTAAAATTATCTAAGCGGTGGGCAGTTAATTTTCAAGGCGCAAATGATTAAACCGATCAGCTTGTTCTCCTGGCTCTACGATGTGGAGCCCGATCAAAGCGGCATACGTTTTTTTCTCTTCAGAATATGGAAGGTTCATCACCTTGATGTTGATAACATCAAGGCGGTGGTAGAAACACATCCATTATTGCCTGGTGCATGGAATGCCTATAATTTCAAAAATCGCTTTCTTGGCCGTAGCTTCATGCTTGAGAAAAAGCATGGATGGTTTACGCGGCGAGTATTGATTACACCCAAAGATCCCGAGGCATTTTGTGCCTGGGTAAAACTGAAGAATATCGATATTCGCCTTCCTAAGTGAAACAGTGTGGCAATGAATTGGCAGGTTCAGGGCTTTTCAAACACGCCCGCCAAAAACACTGCCATCGCCTCCACCGTTGTCCCCAGCCATGGATCAAACAACCAAAAGCTATGCGGTGTATCCGGTAGCAGCACGGTCTGATTGGCGATGCCAAGAGCATTTAATTTCTCCATCATCTCATCCCGCCCCAGGCTGTAGCGTCTTTGTGCACTGCCTATGAACAGGATGGGTGGGGTATTTTTGCTGACATGCGTCAGTGGTGATGCTGCTTTCCATACTTCGGTTTTTTCAGCATAGGTACCGCCAAACCAGGCACCCGCCGCAGATGGTTGCTTGCGCGGGTCGTCTTCATACTTGCGCGCTTCTTCTGAGGTAAAGTCAGACAGGCCATCGATATTGATGATGGCTTGCACTGCACTGGAAACAGCACTGGAAGCCGCGCTGTGCTGTGCCTGTGGATCAAACTCTGGCCTGTCATTGGTGACACCCACCAGTGCGGCGATCTGGCCGCCTGCCGAGCCACCGGCCACGGCTATGTGCGTGGGGTCTAGCTGGTATTCAACCGCATGCGTGCGCAGCCAGCGTATCGCTGCCTTCACGTCATGGATGGCGGCGGGGTAACGCGCTTCATCTGACAAGCGGTAGCTGATGGTGGCAGCAACATAGCCGCATTCTGCCAGGCGTATCGCCATGGGGGCGAGGTTGTCGCGCGTGCCTGAGCGCCAGCCGCCACCGTGCACGAGGACTATGCCTGGCAAGGGTGGGCTGCTACTGCTGCTGTGAGCTGGCATGAACACATCCAGTTGCAGGGCTTGGCCCTGATTGCTGACATAGCTGATATTGCGCAAGACCCTGACAGTCGCAGGTAGCTGTTTGCTGGCGATGTGGATGTATGGGTAAGTACTCGCCAGCTTTTTATAGGTGCTCTCGGCTGTATAGGCATTGTCAGCCGGCTGGGGTTGAGCTGGCTTTGCGCATGCCGTGAGCAGGCTTGCTGCCATGCATACAGAAGAAAACAGGGTGATCGTGGCTGGCTTCAAGCGCTGCTCCTTCATGTATTTATATCAATATTACTGCTTGCTTGTAGCAGGCAGGCGCAAGAATTATCGCATAATCACAGAATAAGCGGCTAGTCCACATTGCATTATTGGACAGACCAATTTAGAATGGTCTGACCAATTAAGAGCAATAATATCGCTTCAGGTAATGAATTCAATAAAAACGCAAACGAGACAAACCAACAAATCTTCCAGGCGGGCGCACATGAAACCAAGTTCTACCCTTCTTAAAAACTTATTGACCAGAAACCTACTGACCACGGTCATCGCATCCTTGTTTTTGTGCGGTACGGCCTATGCTGATGGCGGTTACCGTAACAGGGACAATAAAGACCTCAAGGATGCAGGCGAGGGTACTTATCCTGTGCCTTACCAAAAGCCGGAAGTGGCAGAAATCACCGAAGCCCTGCACCGCATACGTGCCTATATGGAATCAGTCACGCCTACCCGCGTGATCCAGAAGAATACGGGTGCCGAGATCACAGACTTTAGCAAGCCACCGGTTGCCGATGCGATTTTTGAGCCAAGCAAGGGTGACTTTGGCATCCTGGTCTATGAAATGGGGGTCGTGCATGCAGGTTTGATGAAGGCGGCAGAAGTCACGGGCGACAAAAAATTCACCGCCATGACTGAGCGCCATTTCCAGTTCTTTGCCAAGACCATGCCTTATTTTGATGCGCAGGAAAAGCAGTTCCACCTTGAGCGCGCCAACAGCTTTGCCCGCTTCCTGGACCCGCGCTCGCTTGATGATGCCGGTTCCATGTGTGCGGCATTGATCAGGGCCAGGTTTGCCAATATCGGCCCAGACCTCAGTAACATGATCAAGGTGTGCAGCAATTTCGTCGCCAAACAACAGTACAGGCTGGCCGACGGCACGCTCGCCAGAAAGCGCCCGCAGGCATCTTCCCTTTGGGCTGACGATATGTATATGGGTGTCATGCCGCTTGGTGAAATAGGGCATTACACCAAAGACCGCAGCCACTTTGATGATGCTGTCAACAATGTGCTGCAAATGTCTGCCTATATGTTCAACAAGCAGGCGAATATCTACACCCACGGCTGGAATGCGAATAACCCTGACGCGCCGCGTTTTTACTGGGCGCGCGCGAATGGCTGGGCAGTGCTGACCATGTCTGACTTGCTCGATGTGCTGCCCAAGGATCATCCGGGTTATCCCAAAGTACTGGCGCAACTGCGTGCCACCCTGAATGGCGTAGCCGAGTTGCAGTCTGGCCAGGGCCTGTGGCACCAGATGCTGGACCGCAACGACTCTTACCTTGAGACCTCGGCCAGCGCCATGTATGTGTATGTATTTGCCCATGCAATCAACCAGGGCTGGATCAGTCCCACGACTTATGGCTCCATTGCCCAGGCTGGCTGGAATGCCCTGTACCCGCGCATCAATGCCAAAGGCCAGGTCGAAGGCACTTGCGTAGGCACCACCTTTGCGAGTGATCAGGTGTATTACTACAACCGCCCGACCAGTGTTGATGCCCTGCATGGCTACGGCCCCATGCTGCTCGCTGGTGCTGAAATGATCAAATTGTTGAAAAATCCGGCAATTGAAATCCAGCACAAGGTGCGCACTTACCACTATCTGCCTGCTGGCAACAGCAAGACAGATTATCGCGAACACCATTGATGCATTACATCTTACGGACACCAACAGGACACCAACAATGAAATCCATCGCCATGAAACAGACTCTGCATCTCTCGCTGCGCTATCAGATACTTCCCCTCGTTTTGTTCAGCCTGTTTGGTGTGGGAACGGCGCACGCTGCCGACAAGCTCACTATCCAGGTCAGCCATGATCTTGAGGCCGCGCGCCCGTCTGAAACCATTACGCTGCCCTGGGCAGAAGTCAACAAGGCCTTGCCCGGTGCACTGATACAGCGCATCGCCGTCAAGGATGCCAAGGGCAAAGTGCTGGCGCACCAGGTCACCAATGTTGCTCCCCTGTCGAAAGACCCCAAGGGTGAAGGCGTCGCTTATGGAGAACTGATTTTCCAATATGACTTTGCGCCAGGTGAAAAACAGGCCATCTTCAGCGTAGAAAAAATCGATACCCTGATACCAGTATTCGAAACCAAGGCCTTTGCCCGCTACATACCAGAACGTCTGGACGACTTCGCCTGGGAGAATGACAAGATAGGCCACCGCACCTATGGCCCGGCACTGGAAGCGCCCGCACCGGCAGGCAGCAATAAAGAAGTCTTGCGCAGCAGTGGTCTCGACATCTGGTTCAAACGTGTGACCTACCCCATCGTCGATCGCTGGTACAACAAGGGCCATGACCATTACCACAAGGATGAAGGTGAGGGCATGGACATGTACAATGTCGGCCGTTCACGCGGCTGCGGCGGTACCGGTATCTGGGATGGCCAGACCCTGTATACCAGCGCCAACTACGCTACCTGGAAAATCATCGCCAACGGCCCCATACGCACCGTGTTTGAACTCAATTACGATAACTGGGATGCGGCTGGCGTCAAGGTCTCTGAAGTCAAACGCTTCACCGTCGATGCAGGACATTTGTTTGACCAGATGGAAAGCACCTTCACCTTCAGCGGCCCGGCACAACTGAAGGTTGCTCTTGGCCTGAACAAGACGCCGACAGACAAAGGTCAGAACCCCGTCATCAAGCTCAGCAAAAACCAGGCTACGCCATCCATCACCCAATGGGTAGATCAGGCCAGCAATGGTTCAATAGGCACGGCCATTATTTTGCCAGGTGCTGAGGGCTATGCTGAAGACAAGCTCAATGACATGATCTTGGCTACCGTTTCATCCGGCAAGCCCCTGCGCTATTACATAGGGGCAGCCTGGGACAGGGCCAGCCCTTATAACAGCAATGAAAAATGGCAGGCCTATGTGAAGGCCCATGCCGAGAGAATGCAGCATCCCGTCAAGATTGTGGCGGTACGCACGCCTTGATATTGAGGTCTATGTCATTCAAAAAGAACCAGATATGCCACCATGCATTTCTGGTTTTTTTTCACGTTGCATCTCCCCGGTTGAGCAGCTACCATTGCGGTTTTAAGGCAATGCGTCTTTGCACCGTATGGTGCGCTAACAGGAGAAAGTAATGGGACTGGGTATCAGCATAGGCACTCTGGCAGATTGCGATGATGAAGAGCTTGAATGGTCACAGGAGGATTTTGCGGCAATTAACACCGTGCTGGCACAAGCCGGTTTGCCTGCGCACGTAGAGCCCAGGTCTTTGCCTGCACTGCAATCCCGTGCGCAGCTCGATGGTTTTCCCTATTCCTTCCTGCATTATTTGCGCCGTGCTTATGCACACCGCAAGGCAAACCCTGCATGGCTGGCAACGCCGCTGGCAGACAATGAAGACCCGGGCCAGGACGAGGCATTGCAGGCAGAATATGACAATCTTGATAGCCATCTCGTCTGCCATTCAGATGCAGAAGGCTATTATGTGCCAGTCGATTTTGATGAAGTCCTGTTCGACAGTGAAGAAGCCGGTTTGCCAGGCGGCATGCTCGGCTCCTCTTACCGCCTGATGGACGAGCTGATATTGGTTGCACCGGCGCTGGGCATACAGCTCGACAACGGGCAATTGTCAGATGCCGAAGTGGCACGCATACAAGAGCAAACCGAAAAAGAAGCTGCCTGCTACCGCGAGCTGGAAACATGGATCACGCTGTTTGAAGCAGCTCGCCTCAGCGTGGAACACAAGACGGCAATTGTGTTCTGCTGAAGAATTCATGGCATTTGCCTGATGATTTGCCGCTTACAATATATGTTGACAATAACCGCTGACAATAACCGCTTCTGACAAAGTTTCTAATAAAGGCCTGCCATGAAACCGCAAATCACCGTCATCACCTTGGGCGTCGATGACCTGGAAGCATCCTTGCATTTTTATCGCGATGGTTTGGGCTTTGCCACTGAAGGTATCATCGGTAAAGAGTTTGAATACGGCGCTGTTGTTTTCATTCAGCTGCAAGCGGGTTTGCGCCTGGCCCTGTGGCCGCGCAAGAGTATTGAGCATGACACTGGCATTGCAGTGCAACCCGCAAGCGCAACAGAAATGACGCTGGGTCACAATGTGACATCCAAAGCAGAAGTGGATGCCGTCATGGCAAAAGCGGACTCAGCCGGGGCCAGGATCGTCAAGCCTGCGCACGATACTTTCTGGGGTGGCTACTCGGGCTACTTCCAGGACCCGGACGGGCATCTGTGGGAAGTCGTGTGGAATCCGGCCTGGGAGCAAGATGGTGAGAAATAGCAAGGAAATTAAGGTTTATCTTGCTCTTGACGGGTGGCATTGATCAGCAAGCGCCGTCAGGCTCGCAGCCTGCGATCACTGCTGTCCGGAATAATGTCCTTGACAAACAATAACGAGTAAATTCCCTCCCTTTCAAGGAGAGGGTAGGTGGGGATGGGTTTCGGTCGATTGGCAGCAAATGATTTTGCTACAGAAACCCATCCCCATCCCAACCATTTCACCGCGCAGCTTGCAAGCTGCTTAGAAATTTGTGGCACAAAGCTGTGCTTTGCGAATTCCCACAAATCTCCCCTTGAAGGGGAAGGAGCTTCAAGCATGATGGCTGGCAAAAATTATTCAATTGCAGAATTAAGTCGCCGACGTAGAAGAATCGCCGGGACGTTGTTCGTACTTGACGCTCCGAATGAGTCAAGATAATTATTCCGGGCAGCAGTGAGCCTGCGCTGCAGCGACGTTGCGACCACTATTAGTAATTAATATGATCAACATTATTTGCGCGATCAGTTCTTTTATGGATGTCTCAAAAAGTAATACCTTATAAGGCACCCACTATCGCAGTCGGTAAAAATCTTCCAATGAATCCCCATGATCATGATAATTACGACTATCACGAAAAACTAAACGGCCCTGGCAAGTTCAGATAAGGGCGCCATTGTGCGGCAGGTTCTGGCGGGCGGTATCCCGAGACGGGGGCAACGCTTAACTTCCAGCCGTTTGCGCCACTGAAAAAATCGAGTGGGGTGGTTTCCAGGGCGAAGATGGCCTCCAGCAGTTTTTGGTCGGGCACCGGGCCTTCGCTCTGCATCTTGACGGGCGCGCCCACTTCCACGCAGGCATACCACCAGTAGATGCTGTTACCCTCGCCCGCCAGCACTTTGCACATCAAGGCATAGCGTGGGATGTGATGCATGAAGGGATCGCCTGGCATGATGATGGACTGTATACCCTGGCAGACAAGGATTTTCCATTTGACCGGCATCAGCGTCTGATAAAAATTGAGGCGTATGGCGTCGCCCGCGCCTTTGACTTTTTCATAGGTGGTGCCAGGTGTCCAGAACCAGACACCGCTGCGTATCGCCTCACCGCAACCGCTGAGGCGGCCCCAGTCTTGCAGGATGGCGGTCTGGTATTCGCCCCGGGCTTTTTCGCTTTGTACGACCAACTCAGTCAGCGTACCTGCCAGTTCTGAACAGGCGATAATCAAAGGGGTATTACCATCAGGCAGCTTGTGCTGTTTGTTCAGTTCATTGATCGCATATTTGAAGCAGGCAACCGAGATATCCACGGCTTCTGAAGTGATGACGGACTTGGCTTTGCTGATCAGTGCACCTTCAAGTTTATCAACCAGGGTATTGAGCAATAGCTCAACCAGGGTTTTGGGTTGTTTTTCGCTATGTTCTGGCAAGCCCAGCATCTGTACCACCTGGTTATAGGTGTTGGTATAGATTTGCCCCATGATGCCGTTGAGCAGGGCCACATTGGTCGATAGCGTCGTGACACTTTGTACGTATTCCAGCTCATCGAGTAACTGGTCTTTGATAATTTTCCAGTCTTCTGCGCTGAACTTGACGGGGCGTTCGAGTTTATCCAGCTTGCTGGACCAGATAGAAAACGCGGCATTGATATTCGTGTATTGTGAACGCAGCCCATTGACATCGGTAATGCCCAGGCTGGCCGAGATGCTGTTATAGATTTCTTTCTGCGCAGTCGTCATCACTGGCCATGTTTGTGCAGGCTGGCCAATCACGCCGAAGGCTGCGCGCTGGAAACTCATCTTGTCGAGGGAAAAGAAATAGCAGGAGCGCGAACTGGCAGCCGTCAGGCCGACTGCACCCTTGTTCAGCTTAAAGCTTTGCACACTAACACCATCGCGTATCAGAAACAGATTGCCATCTGTTTGCATGTCGGCAGTGCTATACCAATATTCTTTGTCTTCACATGCACCTACCCAGCGTATGCCCTGATGCGGTAATGCATTATGTTTGACCCATGCGCCATTTTCAAGGCGCAGCAACACATCCTGCCCCTGCTGTTTTGCCAACGCCAATAAAAAATTGGCCGCGCCCGCACTAATCTGCCGGATGCTGGTGCCCGCAGGAGTAGTGATCTTGCTCCAGGCATTGTTCAGGTATTGCCAGGCATTGCCACTACGTGCCATCACCCACATATTGCCATCAGATGTTGCTGTAATGAGATACGGAGAATCACCTTCGGGCAAGGCTGCCAGCATCTTGACTGAACCGGGCTCCGTGATGACATCTTTGTGATATTCCATGACGACAGGGCGATTGTCTTTGCTGCGTATAAAAAACGCCCGCTGAAAATTTACCGGTGCCAGATGTTGTGGAAAGCCAAATGTGCTTTGATTATAAAGGGCGTAATCAGCAATTTTTACCAACTCACCAGTACTGTGACTGAATTGAGAAACGCTGTCACGGGTCAGTGTCCAGATACTGCCGTCTGCAGCCACTGCCAGGCCCTGGTTTTCTGTTGCTTGTGGATAAGACAATGCCGGGCTGACACCTGTCTTGAACCCCAGCGCAGGCCGCGGCGCATGCGAGCGCAGGGCGTTGGCGCGAAACAAACCAGGTGGCAAGGCAACAAGGGCATTAGTCATGAAACATCCTTCAGGTAGGGAGATTGGACGGCATGGAGCTGCAAAAAATGTATGCCTTAATTGTAGGGCAGAATCAGCCAGGCACAGCACATGCAGATTAAATTTGCTTGGACAAGCAAGTTAAGCTGTGGAATTTGCCTGATGTTTAGCCACCTCCATATCCCTCGCTGGCGGCAAACCAAACATGCGGCCATATTCGCGCGTGAATTGCGACACGCTTTCATAACCGACGGCAAAGGCGGCACTGCTGGCCGACATGCCTTCTGCCATCAGCATGCGGCGTGCCTCGATCAGGCGCAGTTGCTTCTGGAACTGTAACGGCGACAGTGAAGTGATGGCGCGGAAGTGATGGTGGAACGACGATGGGCTCATACCCGCCGTGGCAGCCAGACGCTCAACCGGCAAGGGCTGCGCAAATTCTGTCCTGAGCAAGGCAACTGCGCGGGCGATGCGGTGGCTATGCCCCTCCAGCCAGCCCAGCCTGCGTATGGCTGCACCATGCTTGCCAGCCAGCAGCCAGTAATGCAGCTCACGCACGAGTTGCGCATGCAGCACTGCCAGGGCGGCTGGGCGCTCCAGCAAATTCATCAGGCGTAAGGCGGCATCGGCTACTTCAGCCTCGGTGGCTTCAAAATGCAGTGGTGTGGTTGCCACATCAGCCACATCAGCCACATCAGCCACACCAGGCAAACCAGACACACCGCGCATTTGTCCAATCAGGTCGGCGATGATGGCCGGGTCCAGGTCCATTACCAGCGAGATATACGGTGCAACAATACTGGCCTGGGTAATCTGGCTGACGGTCGGTACATCTGCGGTGATCAGCAAAGAGTCACCCGCATGGAAGTTAAAAGTCTGCGCCCCCATCGTCACTTGTTTGCTGCCCTGTAGCACCAGGCAGATCAGAGGATTGGGTATGCCATGCTCCAGCCCGCTAGGTACGGATGAACGTATCGTCGTCAAACCCGGTATCGGCGTTTGGGCCAGGCCACTATCGTCAGCATGGGCATCTGTATAGCGGCGTACGGCGTTGAGCAGGGGAGTGATCATGCTGCAATCTTAATGCATTCTAGTTTTGACGCATACAGCAATTGGAGGATCAGGCAAAGAATGTCGAGGTTTTGGCAATGCTGTCGGCGTCCTCTGCTCCTATCATGAACTTCCCTCAACACAGACAAGCAGGAGTTCAATCATGAGCACAGAAACAAACAAGATTGCCATCGTTACTGGTGCCAGCCGTGGCCTGGGCCGCAATACCGCATTGAGCATTGCCCGCAAGGGCGGTGATGTCATCATCACTTACCACAGCCGCAGCGATGAGGCGCAGGCGGTGGTGGCAGAGATTACGGCCATGGGGCGCAAGGCACTTGCCTTGCAACTCGATGTAGGCAACAGCGCGGGCTTTGCCGCCTTTGCAGGCAAAGTGCGCACAGCCTTGCGTGATCACTGGCAGCGCGACAGCTTTGATCATCTTGTCAATAACGCTGGCCATGGCGACTATGCACTCATAGCACAGACCACCGAGGCGCAATTTGATGGCCTGGTCAATGTACATTTCAAGGGCGTGTATTTCCTGACCCAGGCATTGCTGCCTCTGCTGGCAGACGGTGGCCGCATCGTCAATCTATCGACAGGGTTGACCAGGGTATCCTACCCCGGTTATGCCGCCTATGCTGCGGTAAAAGCGGCGGTGGAAATGCTGAGTGTGTACATGGCCAAAGAACTTGGTAGCCGCGGCATTGCTGTTAACACCGTCGCCCCCGGCGCCATAGAAACCGACTTTGGTGGTGGCGCAGTGCGCGACAACCCTGAAATCAATAAAATCTTTGCCGACATGACAGCTCTGGGCCGCGCCGGCTTGCCTGACGATATAGGGCCCATGATAGCCAGCCTGTTGTCTGCCGATAATCGCTGGGTCAATGCCCAGCGCATAGAGGTGTCGGGCGGGCAGGGGATTTGATCTGCTTTATTGACTGAGACCAAGCTGCCGTTTCAGATATTGATGGAGGTCCTTATCTCCATCAATATCCTGCCCAGCATATTCTTGCCACGACCATCACTGCCACAGCCCCAATAGTCATCGTCACTAGTGTCTTCCACCAGTTTTGCTGCGCCTGTACTTAACAGCAAGGCTTTTAAATCTGCATGCTGCTGGAACTTCGCCATCAGCGCATCCCGCATGACCTGCACTTTGACTGACTCCCAATCCGGGCGTAGCTTTTCTGTGCGCGCTCGTCCCAGGCGGGCCGCAATGGCAGGCGTGTTGGCCTTGCGGATCTTTTCTCGATATGCCGCATCCACAAATTTTTGCGCCTGGAAATAGTGTTCGGAAGTGGGCCAGGTTTTGCCTTTGATGGAGATGGAATAGCGTGCGAAGTTGGAGAACTCTCCAAACTCATCTTCGACAGAATAGAATTTGATGGTGGTGTTTGAATTTGCGTCTGGAGTTGTGCTTGATTTACTGTCGTTCAAAATAAATTAATCGCTTTAAAAAATGAATCAAAAAACCAGCCACCATGTATGGGATGGCCGGATTTCAATTCTGGAAATATCAAGCCCGCGTATACGCAAGAATAAAAGAAAACATATCCAGATGCTTGGCAATGCCGATTTTCTTGGTCGTGGAAAAATGCCCTGAATCATAATCAACCCGCATCAATACCGGGTATTTGGCGTTATAGTTTTTTTGCATGCGGGCAGCCATCTTGGCGATTTGCCAGGGTTCTACCCGCATGTCGTTGGCGCCGGTCATCAGCAGCGTTGCCGGGTAGCTGGTTTCAGCTTGTACATGGTGATAGGCATCCATCTCCAGCAGGGCGCGGAATTCATCTTCTTTCTTGACCGTGCCAAACTCTTCATCATTGCCAGGGCCATTCGATGTCAGCTCAAAGCGCAGGGTATTGAATACCCCGACTTCACCGATTGCCACGGCAAACAGGTCTGGCCTTTCTGTGATGGCGCGGCCCACCATGATGCCACCGGCAGAGGTACCCCATACAGCGAGTTTGCCTTGTGCAGTCCAGCCGTCCTTGATCATCGATTCTGCCACATCTATCACGTCGCGCCAGGTATTTGATTTATTGGCTTTTTGCCCGGCGATGTGCCAGGTCTCGCCTTTCTCGCCACCACCGCGCACATGGGCATATACAATCACGCCACCCTGATCCAGAAAAGCCAGCATGGAACCCTGAAATCCAGGGTCAAGTATGATGCCGTAAGCACCATAGGCAATAATCAGCAGAGGGTTCTTGCCATTCAGTTTGGTATTGTTCTTGTGCAGTATTTCTACCGGCACAGCCGTGCCGTCACGTGCCTTGATGTCCTGACGGGTAGTCAGGAACGAGGATGTGTCAAATGCTGCCTTGGGTGTCAAGCCAGTGTCTTTGGCGACCAGGTTGGGCCCTGTTTGCAGAGTGCGTGCAGACCAGGTCAGGTCGTCCATGCCAAACCAGGCACCTTCTATGGCAGGGTGGCATTGTATATTCCATACCGCGCCTGTCAAAGGCAATTTCACATCTTCCACCTTGCCGGTGGCAAAGCTGTAACGCCGCAAGGCCCCGACCTGGCCGCGCAGCTCATGGATGTATAAACCATCCTTGGCGAGACTCAAGCTGTCGATGACATAATCGCCTTGCGGTACCACCACGACGCGCTTGCCTTTGTCTGCCTCGCGCAGGCTGACTTTGAATACTTCCCCACGCTCAGACTTGCCTTTGGCCAGCACATACACATCGTCACCCGCGGTCAGCGCGTGGGTTGCGATATCATCTTTGCGGAACACTTCTGCCCAGCCGGGCTTGCCTGCCAGCAGGTCATTCAGGCGTGCGACCATGCCATAGGCCGGCCATTCACCATTGCTGTAGATCGCACCCAGTGCCCAGTCACTGGCGGTATTTACATGCACGACCGGCATTTCACGTTCTGTCTGGCCCATGGCGGGGCCATCTGACCAGCGGAAGGCCAGTGTGTCTTGCGCCGGGTCTTTATCCATTTTGTGCAGCCATGTTGCCGTGTCGAAGGAGAAATCGACTTTGCCCTTGACTGCACCATCGCGCAGGCGTGCATAAAACAGGCCGCTGGAATCGGGCAGCCAGCTTGCCGGCATGCCATTCAAACGGGTGATCAGCACGTCCTTGCCACTATCCAGTGTCAGCACATGCAACTCATGCATCTCGTCACCACCCTTGTCGATGGCGTAAGCCAGATGTTTGTTGTCAGGAGACATCAGCACTTCCGTCACGCGCCTGGGTTGAGCACTCTGGCCACTCTTGTTACCTGCTTCCGGATCAATCAACAGACGTTCCGCGCCACCCGCGTGTGGGATAGCGTAAATTTTGAGTACCTGTTGGTCTGGCGAGCGGCGTGCAAAAATCAGCTGGGTACTCGTGACTTGCCGTATCGCGAGCGTGGTCGTCGCCGCGCTGAATCGTTGCAGAGATGCTTCTATGGCGCGCCGCCCTGGCAACTTGTCCAGCACTTGCCTTGCAAAAGCGCCTTGCGCTTTGAGGTAGTTAGTGAACTCGGCAGTGTCCGGCTTTTGTTCCATCCAGCGGTAAGGATCAACGATGTTCTTGCCCCACAAGCTGTCGGTCACCGCCTCTTCGCGTGCCAGCGGTGGCAAGGGTGGTAGCAAGGGCGTGGGTGTTTTCCTGACCGCAGCATGCACATGCGCACTGAAAGGTGAGAGGGCAAATGCGGACAAAGACAAGGCAAATTGGCGACGGGAAATCATAATCTGCTACCTCTCAGTATGGGACGTGTCAGGGAGTATAGACGGATTTATAAGTCACTTGCAATGAGATCGCTATGTCATTGCAGGTATGCCACAACAGGTGGGGGGGCTCGTCTGGCAGCATGCTCAGTTGCTGCAAACCGACGATATGTTTCATCCTGGTGGGCGCGAAGCAGTGCCGCTGTTATTATGCTTGCGTTGCCGATTTACTTTCTAAAAGAGGGAATGTCATGGCTGAAAACAAAACCAAAGCAACAGACTCCAGCGTCGATGCATATCTCGCCGCCATAGGGGACGAGACGCGCCGCAATGACTGCGCAATATTGATCAAACTCATGTCCAGGGCCAGCAAACAGCCCGCCGTCATGTGGGGCAGCAGCATCGTCGGCTTTGGTAACTACCACTATGTCTATGAAAGCGGCCGTGAAGGTGATATGTGCCTCATCGGCTTTGCATCCCGCAAGGGCGACATCAGTCTGTATGGTCTCAATGCCGCACCCAACCATGCACAATTACTGTCTGAACTCGGTAAAACAAAATCCGGCAAAGGCTGCCTGTATATACGGAAATTAAATGATGTGAATATCAAGGTGCTGGAGACTTTGATCAAGGAGGCAGTCAAGGCGAAAAAATGAGGGAAATACCGACAATATAAGATAACATCCCAAAGCTAAATATATTGTAGGGTGCGCCATGCGCACCGGTTTTTTGGGTAAATTTCTTGTGATATTCGTGATTAGAATGCTGCGCACGGCGCACCCTATTTACGTTTTTTTAAAACAGGCCAATAAAAATCTTCCTCATGAAATTTCATTTATTCGCTGCTGCAATAAGCGTATGTTTGTTGGCTCAACAAAGCCATGCTGCTGACGTCACCGTCCACCTTAAACTGATCTCTCCACAAACGCTGGAAGTCTCTTACCAGTTGCCAAAGACATGTGATGCCATTCCATTTTTGAACGAAGAAACCTTGTCCAAGTTTGGCAATGAAATCCGCGTAGCATGGCAAGCCGTTGATGATTGTGGCACTGCCGATGGAACGGCACTCACCAAAACCAACAAAGCATGTTCAAACATACGTTTTAATGTGCCCGCAACGAGCAAATTTTATGATCGTGTAGCGCCCGGTTCTTTCCCTATGGGCGAGGGCATGTATGTCCATACCACCAGTTATGCACTCAGCGACAAGTGCGGCAGTGTAGGCTACCGGTTTTCAGCACCCGGCAGCATTGCTTTCAAGGGCCAGCTCTTTCAGGAGAATGCGTCTTACGATGCTGATGGCGGCAACTACATGGCCGTGCTGTTATTGCAAAAACAGATTGCATCAAAATCTGGAACCATCAGTTATTTCAATCCAGCGCTGGGTGCAGAAAATATTCAGTTGTTGCAGAACATGGCCGATCAGGCGGTAGATTTTTATCATCGTGCATTACCGGATGTTGCTTTTCGCAAGCCCATATTGGCAGCAAGCATGGAAAAAGACGGCGGCACGTCCAATTTCTGGGGCGATGCTGGCGATGTTCTGCGCTTGGCGCTGTATAACTGGCCAGAGCATCCCACGCCTGATAGTGACGCGCGGCTAAGAAAATTTGTCTGGCATGAATTTGCCCATCGCTTTCAAGCGCCCACCGCCAAAAATAGCGAGCCGCGTGCAGCCTTTATTGGTGAAGGTGGCGCAGAATATCTGCGCTGGACAGCAAGCTTGCAGACCAAATGGTCGAACCCTGATGATGCAGCAACAGAACTCAGTACCGCCATTTCAAATTGCATCTACAGGGCAGCTGGACATAGCTGGAAAACATTACCCAAAAACCTGGCAAACAGTGGTTCTGTACCTTATGAATGCGGCCTGGCTTTACATGTCATGGGTCTGGCAGTAAGGCAGAACGATGCCAGCCCATTGCAGCAAATAAATAATTATTACCACGGATTTGAAACTGGCAAAGTTGCCAGCTTTGAGCAGGCGATGGAATGCGGGAAAAAGGAAAATTGCACACCGCAATGGCTCCCCAAACTCATGGGTGAGCAAGCGATGTCAATCGCCTGGTCTGATTTTTTTGCCAGTACAAAGCTGGCAAAAACGGCCCCGCCACCGCCCGCGCAATACGCCAATATCCAGCGCATGGCATTTGCATCTCTAATGGAAGAAGACTGCAATGGCAGCGCCAGTTTTTACACTGACAAAGATGCCTTCCTGGTAGGTGAAATCAAGGGCTGTAATGTCTTTAAAGAAGGTATGAAAATCCAGAAAATGGAAGGCAAGAACTTATTTGCTTCAACCTTGGTCGCTGATGAAATGATACTAGCCTGTACCTCACAAGGCAAAGTCAACCTGGGTTTGCAAAGTGGTGAAACGCTGTTCGTGCCGTGCAAAGGCAAGTTCAAGATACCGCAATTTTATGCAATCGATATGAAACGCCTGATGCAGAAACTAGATTTATAGGCCCGCCAGCGTTGCTCTTTGCCCTGGCACAGATATCATTTTCAAACATTACCGTGATGCAGGGCATATTGGAATGCGCCGCACGGTGTGAAAATTTTGCAGTGGATATCCAGCGGTGCAAGATGCAAGCACAGGACGCAATATATTGCGTCCTTTTTTTTCGGAATTACTGTGATCAGGGTTTGAATGTATGGCACATGAAACTTACTCCTCGACAGCGCGAGGATAGCTCAGTTTCTCAGTATCCCATTTGTTTTCTTCACGCTTGTGCCAGGTCAGTTGGCCTAACAGTTCGCCCTCAGCATCATATATGCGGATATCGGCGGGGCTGGATATGCCGGGGCCTTGCCAGTTATGTGAACCCGGGAGCCAATACTGGGGTTCCATGCTGCCAAAATCACAGCCTGCGTGCTTGAACAGTGGTTGCTCCACGTCGGTGTACAGAAAATCATGGCCACCACAGCACAGCGCCCTTGGTTTATGACGGCGCGACATTCTCCAGCGCAGATAACTCTGGATTTTGCTGATTGCCATGTCCTGATCCATATGCTCTGTTTCCAGCGGGTATTCCACTGGCTTACCACTACGCACAGCACCACAGGCATTTTCAAAATCACGCAAGCTTGCTATATCTTCCGCCGCGCACAGGCTTGTACAAGTCTTGCACCAGGCCGGGCGGACTGGTATTGCGAGCAAATCTTCATCCCTTACCAATTGCCCCATGGCGTTTGAGCCAAGGTAGTAATAAGCCTGGTAAAACGGAAAAGAGAGCTTTTCATTGCAAGCAGTACAAATATAAAAACTGGGTAACATGGTTCACCGCATATTCGTTTTGGAAAATGAAATTTTCTTATCGCACTCGCAGGTTTTTTTCAACGATAAACACTCTTGATCATCGCCTGACCTAGAGTATCGCCACCATCAGATACATCCTGATTATGCTTCAATTGCTCAGCCAGATCGCCAGGCAGACGGCCATCAAGCGTCAACTGTATGAGTTGACCATGGCGTCTTGCTGCATCGATAACGGCCGCATTTCCCTGCGCCGTAATGTTATTGCGGGCCAGGTTAAGCCTGCGCAGTGTGGACGAATGATTGATGAGTTCTACCGCCAGCATGGCGCCTTCATCGCCCATGCAATTGGCCTGCGCACCCAGCACCCTTGTGGATGGTGCATAACCGAGGTTCAGGTTTTGCAATGCTGAATACTTGGCTGCGTCCAGCAGGGCAGACGCACCCGGCGGGCCTATGCCATTGCTTGCCAGTTCCAGGGTCTGCAGGCTGTGGTTGTGGCGCAGCGCATCGGCGATGCATGCTGCACCTGCATCGCCAAGACAGTTGACGCTAAGGTAGAGTGCCTTGATATGCGGCGCTTCGCGCAGCAGGCGTGCCAGGTCAATTGCGCTTGCTGCGTTCAGACCGTTGCCGCTGAGGTAAAGGCTTTGCAGGTTCTTGTTATCACTGCACAGGGCATCAACGATAGCGCGCACGCCTTCTGCACGCAAATCGGTATTGACCATGTCCAGCACGCGCAAGTGCTGGTTGCTGCGTAACATGCTGGCAATGCTTGTTGCGCCATCCGGGCCTAGTGGATTGCGCTTGAGCCACAAGCCGGTAATGTTTTGCGCGCCGCCTGCCAGCGTCGTGCCCAGCGCATGCGCCCCTGCCGGGCCGATATTGTTGCAACCCAGGTAAAGCACTTCAAGCTGAGGATTGATGCTGGCCAGGCCAGCCACCGCTGCTGCACCGGCATCGCCTATTGCATCGGTGCCCAGCATGAGGCTGCGGACGCGGGTATTGTGTTGCAATGCCTCTGTGATCGCCAGACAGTGGCTGGTTCCCAGGCTTTGCTTGCATAAATCCAGACGGCCATCGGCGGTCAGCGTGCCACGGGGAAATTGCTGGTTGCCCTGGGCAGCAAGATTGGCGCTCAGATGCTGCAGCAAGGAATCAAGCTCGTCAGCATCACAAGGCGTGATGCTGACGCGGTGTACCGGGCACTGGACAGCAGTGATTGCGTCATCAGGCAAGGCAAGAGATGCTTGAGCAGTATCACCAGGCATAGGGTTCAAAGTCCTTGAGGAAATGGCCATAAAGCGGGTCATCCGTTTCATTGACGCCACGGATGACAGGATCGAGCAAACGCGCCATGCCATCCGTCACATCCAGCGGCGTGTAAAAATCCTGGGTCTGCCGCACATGCATGGCTTGCGGATAGGGCTTTTCATCGGTGATCCAGCCGGTATCCACGGCATTCATATAGATGCCATCGCGGGCCCAGTCCTGGGCGCTGGTACGCACCATCATGTTCAGCGCTGCCTTGGCCATATTGGTATGCGGATGAAATTCTGTCTTGCTGTCGCGGTTGAATTGCCCTTCCATGGCTGAGGCCTGGATCACAAAGCGGCGTGTATGTGGTGAACGCAACAAGGCTGGTTTGAGGTGGGCCGTCAGCATGAAAGGTGAGATGGCATTGACCAGTTGCACTTCCAGCAGTTCAAAGGTCGATACCTCATGCAGCCGTTGCGACCATGAATTGGCGGGCCGTTTATCCAGCGCCTGCCCATACATATCGACTTCATGTCGCGGAAAATAATCCGCATAGCCGGGCTGATTGCCCAGATATTGCTGCCTGGCTTCCAGCAGCCACGGGGTTGCTTCGGCAGACATCAGTGCGGCATAGAAATCACCGGGGCGCTTGATGGTCTGTGCCGCATTATTGATCAGGATGTCGAGGTGTGGCAGCTCTGCATTGAGCCTGTCGGCAAACTGTTCGACGTCAGGGATGCAGCGCAGGTCCAGTGCCTGTATGTTCAGTCGCTCCTGCCAGTCGTAGTAATCCTGCATGGCAGTAAAACGTTTTGCTGCATCTTGTGGAAAACGCGTGGTCAGCGTGACGTGGGCACCGGCACGCAACAGATGCAGGGCAGTTTCAAAACCTATCTTGATGCGGCCGCCAGTGACCAGCGCATAACGCCCGCGCAAATCAGCCTGCTGGTGCCGTTTTTGCCAGTTCTTGTCCGCACACACCGGGCACAGGGAATGGTAGAAATGATGCAGTTGCTGAAAACCCTGCTTGCAGACATAGCAGCGTTGTGAACGCAATGTACCTGCGGTTGCATCGCTGAGCGTCAGCGGCAATGATGCTGCAAGCTGCGCACGCACCAGGCCAGTTTGCAGGCGTGCATGTTGTAGTTGTTCTTTGGCTGCATTGGCGCGCGCTTGGCGGTGGCCACGCTTGGCGGTTTTCTGGATTTTGGCAATCAGGGTCTTGAACTGCGGGTGATCATCCATCTGCGATGGATCGTTTGCAATGGTGTGCAGTACCCGCAAGGCGATGCTCAATTCTTCATCTGTGTATACCACGGCGGCTATCCTTACCGGTCAAATGCGCTTGCGCATCCACGCAAAAATCAGTGGGAACAGGTTGGGCTTGAACCAACACCTTTTTCTTGCAGAGAAAATGCGCTTCCATTACACCACCGTTCCCGGCGGCGATTATAGCGGAGCTTGCATGACATGGTCAAAAAATTACAGACAGGATTTGCCTGCGCCAATAGAGAAGGAGAGAGGGCTTATGGAAACCGTGGAATTAAATGGGAACGGGTTGGATTTGAACCAACACCACTTTCTTAGCTAGAAAGTGCGCTTCGATTACGCCACCGTTCCCGGTTGCGATTATAGCGGGGCACACGCCCGTCGTGCTCAAAAAGCCGCAGGCTGGTTTTGCTCTTGCACCGATATTGGAGAAGGTTGGCGAAGGTTGGCGAAGGTTGGAGAATGCAAACTGTTGGGGACAACGGCATCAAAGGGAACGGGCCGGGTTTGAACCAGCGCCTTCTTCTTTGGTGATAGACATGCTTCCATTACACCACCGTTCCCGGCTGTCATTATAAATGGCGCTGGCTCATACATGCAAAGCCGTAGCCACACTGGCCCGTATCACTTCAATAAACCTGCGCAGCCGCGCCGGGTAAAAGCGGGCATATGGATAAACCAGGTTTACCGGCAGTGGCGTGGCCTGCCATTGCGGTGCCAGTTGTATCAGGTGTCCTTTGGCGATGTCGTCGGCCAGTATCCAGGTAGAGCCGATGGCGGCACCCAGTCCTTCCAGCGTGGCGATGCGCAGCGCATACAGGTTGTCAGTGCTCAGGCGCGGGGTGAAGGCCACGCGCTGGATTTCGCCAGTCTGTACATGGTGCAAAAATACTTCGCCGCGGTAAAAGGTGCGCAGCGACAGCCAGGGCAGGCCGACCAGGTCGATGGCTTGTTGCGGCATGGGCCTGCCAGCGAGGACGGATGGTGCCGCCACCACGATGCGTGGCACCTCTGCCAGTTTGATGGCGACCAGGTTGGTATCTTTGAGCTCGCCTATCTGTATGGCGCAGTCTATGCCCTCAGAAATAAAATCCTGCAAGGAGGTGTCGTCATGCAGCAGCCACTCTACCGAGACACGCGGGTAGCGCCGCAGGTAATCTGCCAGTGGCCTGACCAGGCGTTCCTGGCCAAACGCGTGCGGGGCGACGACGCGCAGCACGCCTTCAGGCTCGTCATTGGTGCCACGCAAGTCAGACTCAAAGGCGGCCCAGCCTGCCAGCAGATTGCGCGCATGTTCATAGCAGCGCTCGCCATCGGCAGTCAGGCGCATGCTGTGGGTGGAGCGGTTCAACAGGCGCACACCGAGGAATTGTTCCAGCGACTGCAGGCGGCGGCTGACTGTCGGCTGGGTCGTGCCCAGTTGTGCCGCAGCAGCAGATAGATTGCCCGCCTCGACGATGCGCACAAAGGTCTGCATGAGCTCGATGCGGTCGCCCGCGCCTGCCATGAGGGAGGCGGTGGCAGAGTTGTCCGGGCGGCTGGTCAGGGTCTTGGTCATACGTCAAATGTATAACAAATCTGCGTGACATGCCACTACCGTTTGAAATGCGACAGTCTTACACTGCCAGACATCAGTTAAAGCAGAGAGAAAGTCATGTCTTCCATTCAAAATTCGCATAATCATATAACTGCCATAACTCCGGCAACAGATACCAAGGTACATCAGCAACCATCACCCGCACTGGTATTTTTGCTGGCCTGTGGCGCTGCCTTGTCGGTGGCGTCGCTGTATTACAGCCAGCCCATGCTGGGCATATTGGCGAGTGACTTGGGTATCAGCAATGTCGCAGTGGGTTATGTGCCCACGCTGACACAGCTCGGTTATGCACTCGGCATCTTGCTGCTGGCCCCACTGGGCGACAAGCATGACCGCCGCAATATCATCCTCATCAAGGCCGGTTTGCTGGTAGCTGCATTGCTGGTGATGGCTGCTGCCCATTCCCTGAGTCTGCTGCTGCTTGCCAGCCTGGCGATAGGGCTGACAGCGACGATGGCGCAAGATATTGTGCCAGCTGCGGCCACTCTCGCGCATGAATCGCGCCGCGGCAAGGTCGTGGGTACGGTCATGACAGGTTTGTTCATGGGCATCCTGTTGTCACGTGTTGTCAGTGGTTTTGTGGCTGAGCAGTTTGGCTGGCGCAGCATGTTCGTGCTGGCAGCGGTAGGTGTCACCCTGATTGCCGTGGCGGTCTGGCGTGGTCTGCCACATTTTGCACCAACCACCACCATGAGCTATCGCGCCTTGCTGGCTTCCTTGCTTGATCTCATCCGCCGCCACGGCAAACTGCGCCGCGCAGCACTGGCGCAAGGCTTGCTGGCGATGGGCTTCAGCGGCTTTTGGTCCACCCTGGCAGTGATGCTGCATGCAGAACCCTTCCACATGGGTAGCGCAGTCGCAGGTGCCTTTGGCCTGGCCGGTGCCGCAGGTGCATTGGCAGCACCGCTGGCTGGTCACCTGGCAGATAAGCATGGGCCAGAGCTCGTCACCAAGGTCGGTACCGGCATCAGCACTGTATCGTTCGCCCTCATGAACCTGAGTCCGCTGTTCCCACCCACCGCACAATTGTGGCTGCTGGGCATAGGCACGGTAGGCTTTGATCTTGGTGTGCAGAGCACGCTGATCGCTCATCAAACAATAGTCTATGGCATAGACAACGCCGCCCGCAGCCGCCTCAATGCCGTATTGTTCGTCGGCATGTTCATCGGCATGGCAGCCGGTGCCACCCTCGGCAGCGCTCTGCTGGCGCAATGGGGCTGGATAGGCGTGACGGGCATGGCAACAGTCACCTCGCTGGCAGCTTTGGCGGTGCGGTTTTGGCGGGTGGCATAAGCAAAATCAAAATGCAGAATCAGAATGCAGACTGTGGTATTGCCGATGATATGCTCCTATAATTTGAATGCTAAAAATTAGACAGGAGCATCATGGGCAATAAGCTTTCCCGCCTTAACATTTCCGGCCTTAACACCGCAGAACGTCTGCAGTTTTTTATCAATACCGGGTTTTATTTTTCGATGCAGATTCGTGGTAAATATAGCTTGCATGCCCAGCATGAAGACCGCGAATACCGCGCCATCAACGAATGTTTCCACCGTATCTTCCAGTGCTTGCGTGGCATAGGCGATAGCCCAGAACCGCGCATGCCAGATGACACCGTCCTGCTTATGCTAAACGACATCGCCAAAGAGGCAAACCTGCAGGAAGAATTAAATTGGGCAATTGAAGAAGCTACAAAGCTGCTTGCAAATAATCATATTTAATCTGTGAAAACTAATCTGAAAAAACCGGGGCGTGTGGATACTCACGCCTTATTCAGCAACGCTTTTCAGGCTACTCTGACTATTGATCAACCCATCTCATGGAAGCGGATCAAAAGCACAGACCAGATCTATCCTTTTGCATAAGCGGGGCGGCTGCCGTGAGCCGTATTTTCCAATTGCAATTGCATATCTGCGATCACAAACTCATGCATGGTCTTGATCACTTTTTCAATAAAGTAAGATGAAATCAGCCTTGGGGCAATGCGGTTGTCATAGTAGGTAAGCATGCGGACGATACTCTGCTCACCGTCAAGCTGTTCCACTTCTATATACCCGCCCAATAGTTTGATCGTGTCTTTATAACGGATACTTTGCTCGATAATCTCAAACTCGACACGGCTTTGATCGACAATATTGGTAATTCTTTTGGTCAGGTAACCGCCATCACTATATTTGCAGCGGCAGGTATCGCCTACTGCCGCATACTTGCCTTCGACTTCCTGCGGCACCGGCAGGCTTAATTTCAACAACCATGATGCCGGTTTTTTGACATGTTCATAAAAGCCCACTTTTTGCCAGACATCGGCTTTATTCGCCTTAATGATGCTGCTGGTCACTGCGCTGCTGGTAGTTTGCTGTTTCATGATTTTTCTCGCTTGTTGATTTATGTTATTTGAAAATACCTGCTTCATTTAAACGGGGTACTTGCGCTAAACAATGCTATGCATCCGACGGTGCTGACTTCAACGTTCTGGAATCGTTTTTCTAATGCTGACTTCAACTGGCCCGCCGAATCCTGATCACCATTGATGACTTTGAGCCTGTGCAATACTGCATAAACGCAGCGGCTGAGCATGGTTTTTGTAATGTCCTGATTCAGTATGGTGTAACCGAACACCTGAGTGCCGGCATGCATCAGCGGCCTGATGGCATCAAACACCGCGCCTTTTTCCAGCATGTCACCAGGAATGCAGTGCAGAATGCCGCCCAGCGCAATTGAGTCGAAGCGTGCGGCAGAAGTTGGCATTGGTTCCAGCGCATTGCAGAGATAAGTTTCTGGCTGGAAGCGCGCAATTCTTGCGGCGGTAAAATTCAAGCAGTTTTGCTGCAAATCGAATAAACCTATGCGCACCTCGCCGGGCTGGTAGTGACAGCGGTCCAGAAAATAGCCAGTACCAACGCCAATATCCGCGTGATTGCGCGACATCATGAGGTGATAGAGGTCAGCAAAATATCTGCTCTTGCAGCGCCAGACATAAGGTGCCAACAAGCGGTAAATCAGAATGTCATAGCACTGGAGCAAAAGCCTGCTGTAAATGCGAACCCCGTCATCGGTCGTTCTGCTGGTAATGGTGCTCATCATGCGTGTCTCTTATAAATAGATGGTCGGGACCCAGATACCTGGAAAGGAAT
The DNA here is from genome assembly GCF_049339405.1 of Undibacterium sp. Tian12W. NCBI lineage: Bacteria > Pseudomonadati > Pseudomonadota > Betaproteobacteria > Burkholderiales > Oxalobacteraceae > Undibacterium > Undibacterium sp. Tian12W. Next base: position 140,238 of record NZ_JBMPPK010000011.1, on the reverse strand, counting down.
TCGCAATCCGGACTCGTACCCTGAACTATGCAATGGGCGTGCCACTTCAATTAATCTTCTAAGTTATTGTTTTTAAATAATATTATTTTTTCGGATGAACAGACGGCTGTAAGGTATCTGTACATTGCGGCAAATTTCGCTGTAAAGAAACTTTGCAGCGAAAGCAATTGGGAAAACTTCTTTGGTTCAGAAAATGGGCACCCATCCCAGGAATACTGCGTGCGCATTCGCGCCATCAAACAACTCATGCCACAGAAAATAATTTTATTGACATCCAAATTTCGTCTGATACTATATCGATAGTCGATATATCGTTAAGCGATGTAGCATCGCCCGATATAGGCTGAGCGACATCAACAAACCAGCAAGCCTGAAAGGCGCGGATGGAAGCAATTAATTATTCAAAATACCTGCCATTGTCAGAAGCCACCTTTTACGTGCTGCTGGTACTGACCGAGCCTCTGCACGGCTATGCCGTCATGCAAAAGGTAGAAGACATCAGCGAGGGCAATGTCGTCATTGGTCCCGGTACCTTGTATGGTGCGTTCTCAACTCTGGAAAAACAGGGGCTGATCAAAAAGGTTGGGGAAGAAGAGCGGCGCAAGTATTACCAGCTCAGCGATAAGGGGCGGCTGGTACTGGCCGAGCATATCCGCCGTCTGGAAATCATGTACCGCAATGCGCAAGTGGCGCTGCCACAATTAACAAGGGGAGAGGCAAAGTGAGTGAGACAGTGATCAAGAAATTCAAATGCTTCTGGTCGTGGGAACTTGAACAAGAACAGCAATGGCTGCGGGAAATGGCCAGCCAGGGATGGCATTTGAAAGCACGCAGTTTTTTTGGCGTCTATAGTTTCGTCCAGGGTGAACCTGCCGATATTGCCTACGCTCTGGATTACATACCTGGCCTGAATATGGAATTTGCATCAAGATTAGAGCCGGATATTCACTACCAAAAGTTCTACCACCAGTTGATCATTGATGCTGGCTGGGAGCACGTGCTGGCATCGCTGGGATGGCAATACTGGCGCATACCTGTGCACAATGGCAAAGTGCCAGAAATTTTCACGGACACTGCTTCCAAAAAATCCAAATACAAGCGACGCCTGTTGGAGATGTGCATCTTCAATTTCGCGCTGTTCCCAACCGCGATCTATCCTCCGGCCATGCTCAGGCAATGGGATAATAGTCTGGCGGCGTACATTATCATCTTCGGCATGGTCATACCCGCCTGCCTCTACTTTTCGTATGCATCCATACGTATATATTTGCGCATGCGTGAAATGCAGAAAATTTGATTGCTCGCATATAGTCGCGATCTTGCCTTGCTCATTTATTTTCTTTTATTTCCATTCATTTTCCACGGATATCATGCCCGAATTGCTCATCAAGAAAAAATTTCTCTTCCTGTCTTTTGTGCTCATTTTATTCTGCGCAGCCGGATGCTCCTATAAGATTGAAATTACGCTTCTTGAACTGCATGCCGAAAAACCGATATTCATTTTCTCAAAACCAATCACAGCATCACCGATAGGGGAAATGAGGATAGTTCCTTTGAATAGCTTTAAGATCGTGCAGAAAAAAAATGATCGCTGGGATCATGACAATCCAATATGGGCTTTTGGATTGCCACCAGGAGCTACCTTGGATATGGAAAAGCTCCGCTATGCCAGCCTTCCCGCAGGTTATGTTGAGACCGTCAAAGCAAAAAAACTGGAACGTGGCGTAGCGTATATGGCGATTGGATTTGGGCCGGGTTCCAGTGGCAGTGTTGAATTTAGTTTGGTGCCTTAAGTTGCAAGGCCGCCTAGGGAATGCGAATGAAACGAATACTACTTTATATATTTTTAGTCATGAATGTCGCAGCCTGGCACAATTGCTTTGCTGGCACTGAGTTCGATCAGAAGCCGGGAATTATTCTTCCAGGAGCCTTGGTCAAAGGCTGTCCAGTTCTTGCGCAAAAAAATCATAGCTGGGATTGATTTTGAGGTATTAACTTGATCTGTCGCGTACAATCACTATCTATTGATGAGTAAGTTCTACTATAATCCCCGAAAAATCTGAGCGAAAAAGTTGTCTGTATCATCGCTCGTCAGAAATTGTCGATTAATACATCCAAAGGACAGGCCCATATCATCAGACGCACTGTTGGCATTGCCATCAGTGCCGGGTTGACTTGCCGCTAAAAAATACATACATGAACAATCTCAAACGCATTTCTATACTTGCAACCGTATACCTGTTGCTGTCTGGTTGCGCCGTGATAGAACCAGCAATAAAACCGACAATGGCACCAGAAAAAGGAACGGGGTATGTGAGCGGCAAATTCATGCGCTCAAGTAGTGCTGGCTTCGCCTTTGTTCTTGTTAACCAGACTACCAAAACTGAATACTCCATATCGCTGGGGGAAGATGGACTTCTATCTGAAGACACAAATAATCGTGTGATCACGATTAAAGTACCGCCCGGTAAATATGTAGTCAAGTATTGGTACACCTATGGCACACTTTCTCGCGATCGCTCGTCCAAGCATCAGGTCATCAGCCCGGATTTGTCTGCACCTTTTATAGTAAGCAGCGGATCGGTGGTTTTTCTTGGTAACTATACTACAGTTTCAGAATATGCGAATTCAACTGCACGGTGGATGATCAGGCCCCGCATTGCCAGTGAAGATCAGGCAAGGTATGATTTTGGCGAAGCATTTCCCTTGCTTGCCAAACTAAATTTTTCCTGCCATGTCTGCCGTCGTTATTAGTCAGGTGAGCTTACCAAGGTGCAGGTAATGGCCCGTCGCTCGCATTTAAATCCAGACTTTGCACTACATGCCTGGGTATCACCATTAATTTTTTCACAGAAAGCCAGATCATGCCTTTGTTTACCATGCGCTTAAACCGTGTTTGGGATATCAGGCGCGAAGTGCAAGCTGGCAAAGAGATAACCGTATTCGGTGTTGAAGCAGACACTGATACAGGAATCATCAAAAAACATCCGATTACTGTTCCTGGACGACCAGATATACAGCAGGGTGCAATAGTAAGTGTGTTTCTTGATATGCCAAATGACTGGAACAATGTACTGGGGTGGGCTAATCATGGCACTGGCGAGATCAGCATTGACAGTATTGATTACCACAAGGGCAGCATCTTGCGCTGCGCAGTGCTGATATTCACTTTACTCTTTTGGAGATTTCCTGACTGGTTACACACGATCATTTTCCTGTCACTGATTTTTTTGATATTGTCATCGCAAAAAAAGATTCGCAAACTTCATCGAACTCGCCAGGCCTTACAAGGTGCTTGCTCGAGCAGGCAGGACGGAGCTATCAATACAGCTCACAGCTAGTCTGGCGGGCTAAACTGTAAGCAGCCAGGATTTTTTTGTAATGGGACAGGCTGGTGCACCAATGGGACTCACCTGGGGAATCAATTTTCAAAAATACTGAAGTAAACTGGAAAAAATATGATCATCCCTGAATCTGTTTGTGAAAAAAATGGATGTCCAAATTTTTTAGTGAACGTACCGTGATATGAGGCTTTGCAATACAAGTAGGGCCAGGTATTAAAAGATGTCTTAGGGCGCGCATGCATGCAAATTTCTGATGACAACTGTTGCGTCATTCATTTCACTTCTGACAGCACAAGTTTTGCTTCTTTTTTGACTGTAGCCATAGCAAAGTGCAGTGCATTACCATTTAAGCTACGTAAGGATTTTGGGGCGGTGAGGATTAATGCATCGTCCCAGGCTGCAATGAAATCTTTCAATTTTACGTCGACGTAGCCACCAGTTGCTTTCATTGCTGAGAGTTTATGGTAATCCTGCTGCTTTTTTTCGTACAAGTCAATTGCCTGCTGATAAATTGATTTTTGACTATATCCAGTGTCTATAACTTCATGGACTATCTTGATCGCAGCTACTAACTCGTCAGTCCTGGTATTGACAAAAATTTCTACGGCACGTTTATATAAAATGCGATCCGCTTCCCATTCTTTGTCCGTTTGCTGCTGCAACTTGGTTTCAGGCACAGATGCAGGAGCAGAAACAATTACTGCCTTAGGAGCAGGTAAGGGCAGAGGCACAGGAGCAGTAACAGGAGCTCGCGCAAAAGTAGACGCAGATGCAGATGCAGGGCTGCGATCTGCTACACTATTTTCCTGACACGGTGCTGTGATCAATTCCTGTCCTTTGGAATTTACCCGCTTGATCAGACGATGGTTTTTAAACGTCAGCACCTGATCGGAATATACCCAAAGAGTTTCATCCTTTATTTTTTCTATGACCATTTGAGGTTGGCCCCATTTGGCAAGCCCCCTCGCATCGTCGGCGTCACAGAATTCAAGTGCTGCTGCATAGCTTGAAGAGCAAATCAATAGTCCAGCAAGTTTGCACGGCAAGAGCAGAGGATTTTGTAGGTTTAATTGAGGCATTTCTGATTGTGTCGGGAGATTTTTTGCTGCAATTTTACCTTGGGGGCCTCGCCAATACAAAAAATATGCTTGCAACAGCGCTCACTTTTCACACCAGCCCATGCTTTTTCATGCGATTCTAGTCTGCATCTGAGCCCAGAGTCACAAAGAGCGGGACATTCATCTCCCATAAACCAGCCTGCAGGCCAGGAATAAGCTCTGCGAAAGGCTTCAGTTCATATTCTATGTCGGTGACACCGATGGCGTGCAAAGCTGTCTCTGCCAGCTCTATGTCTGCACCAGTTACACTGCCGTCTTCGCGTGTCCATTAGAAGGGGGCTTCTTCTATGTATGCGATTTTTACTGTCATGAGCGTACTCCATTATCCTGGACTGCTGGCTTTTTTGATGCGTGCTCTAAGCCAGGACATTACAATGTCATTTATCGATTTCACAAACAGGCTGGCGGTTACTGATGACAGATCATTCTTTTTCCACTTTAGCACAGCGCACTGCGCAAAAAGCATTTTTGCCATGGCTGCTTTATGTGGCCTATGTGGCCCTGGTATGTGCTGCACTGTCGCTGCCACATCCTGCCCAGGCCCAGAATGCCAGCGACCCGCGTCTCGTGCGTTTGATGGGGCTCATGCAGCAACGCCTGAATCTCGCGCAGGATGTCGCCATGTACAAGTGGAACGCCAAAGCAGCGATTGACGACCCCGTGCGTGAACAACAGATACTGGATGCACTGGCGCAGCAGGCACCTCAATATGGTCTGGCGCCCAGACAGGTACAGGACTTTTTTAGTGCACAGATAGTGGCGGGCAAGATGATACAGACGGCCTTGTTTGCAGAATGGGTGAGCAAAGCGCAGGCCCCGTTTGACAATCCGCCTGATCTGAAGACCACAATCCGACCGGCACTCGACAAACTGACGCCACAGCTATTGACCGCGCTGGCCGAAGCGCAACCGGCCTTGCAGACTAAAGATCGCCAGCAGGCAGTGAAGCTGGCAGCGGCAGATAGCGATGTGAGTGCAGGTGTATTGCAAACTGTGCCTGGCTATGCGGCTGCGTGGGAGCATGCGCTTGGAGGTTTGGCTGACAGGTAAGCTACGCATGCAGGTAAAAGCCGGACTCAATAACAAAACAGCGGAATGAATGTAATGACGACAAAGAAGCAAAGGGAATTTGCACTATCTTTAAGGATGACGCATCCAGAAATGGATTTACAGGCATTTTGCGATTTGATAGAGCTGATACCATGGAAATGCAATTTGGCCGGGGAAGTGAGACAGACTCCAGACGGCAGGCTATTGGGCGGAGTGTATAAAGACTCCTTTTGTACTTGCAGTTTTGAGTTTAATGAAGATGTTTCTTTGGAAGCTGCCATCGATGATACGCTTGATCTGCTGGAGTTGAAAAGAAAGCAGATCGCTGAGATGACCTCGTCAGGCGGTGAGATGCATTTTTTTATAGGATGGTTTTTTGAGGGAACTGCGGGCATGGTAATGGACTGGAAAACATTGCGCAGGATGTCTGATTTGGAGATTTCTTTTCAACTGGATGCCTATGGGGCTTTTCGTAAGTAGTCTTCGCGGGGAGATCGCTTGTGCCGCTGGTTCTCTTATTCCTGTGGATGGAAAACAAGTGATGGTAAGACGCTATAAATTTTCCTGGTCGATAAAATTGAGAAAATTTTTCCATGAATAGAGCTTTTTTATTTTGCATGTTGCTTGTTCTGCAGATTTCTGTCTATGGAAAGCCTGTTTGGTATCCGCCGTTATTTTTGGATGTACCACCTGGCTGGCACGTACAAAAAAACACATCGCCCGATAGTCAGGCATTTAGCTTGAGCAAGGGATCACAGCTCATTACTTTTGATTATGGATTACGTGTGTCATATCACCAGCTTGATTGTGAAATTTCTGACATGTCTGTGATGACCAGATTGGATGACCTGAAGTGTATTTCGTCAGAGCGGCATCATCAAAAAATAAAACGAAAAATTTCAATCAAAGATCCTAAAGACGAAGCTAACTTTGGATTAATTATTTTTGCCATCTCTGGATTGTCTGAAGCAGATAACAGGGAGTTGGTAACATTATTGAAAAGCCTTCGATTTGTAGGCGACATCGAAAATCTGAAACTGATTTCAGTCGATTCTCGCAAGCGACAAGCAATAATTGTCGATGAATCAGGCATCGCTCGCATAGTCAGAAAGAATGATCTTATTGCGAGAAATTTTGGAAATGTCCGCGAAATAAAGAGTGACCATCTGTTGATAGAAGAGTGGGTGCTTGATGCTAGAGGTGAATACAAGCCAAAACAAATGGAATTGCATTTATCGCGGTAGTTGTGATGTTGCGTGACCAGATCGGCTTGATGCAGGCTGACATTGAGTGTGTATAGTCTCAAGAAGATCTGAACACGCATGGAAATAATTTAATTTGTGAGGATGCCGTGAAGAAATTAGCCATAGTGATGATGCTGCTTTTCCTGTCAGCGTGCGCCGGACGGGATAAGATGATATTAGAATCGCGAGACGTGCAAGCCTTCGAAGTTGCTGAGCACTTAACTGCGAAGTCATCTTCAATTACAATATCTGGTCTTGCATTTCATAGTGCATTAGCCGTGCAAGAAGTAAGAACAATACCAGAGGGAAAAGCATTGCATGTTTATGTGCATTTGGCACCAGCGCATGCAAATTCATCTGGCAGTTTTTCGTCTGAGATCGTTATTCCGGCAACGGTAGAGACCATATATTTCGGTCTTGAAAAAACCGTGATCTGGCAGAGAAAAAGTCCCTCTGAAGCAAGCTGAGCTTGTCAGTGCCAGTAAGATGATATGTAAGACGTGATAGTCTCTTATTTCTCACTGTGGCTTCTGACCGACATGCGGCGCATTGCCACGTACGCTATGTTACTTCGCTAGTAGCTGATGAACCAAATATCGAGAGTTTATTTCAAGTCATATATTCCCATCCATCTATTCCAGGGCAATATCGATGCAAGAGTTATTTGCTTATGAAGATTTTACTGATTATTCGCATTTAATCAGTCCCTACACATTTGTTGGCGTGAATAATGTTGGATGGTTAAACTTGAAATCTGATTTTCAGAAAGGAGAGTTGCGAAGCTCCCTTCTAAGAAAACTCAAAGATGTCGCCAGACAGGATGAAATTTTTCAGCCAACGGTGGAACCTGGTAGAGGCTTTCCATTCTGCGAAGTCTGCGGACCAGTCAAAATCTGCAATTCTGGCGGTGAGTTAATCCGGGATGCTGAATTGTGGATACCATACGAAGACATTATTTTCGCGTCTCCTGTCCTTATCCTGCATTACATGGAAGTGCATCATTATCTTCCCCCGGCCGAGTACATTGACGCAATCATTGGTATTGATATAAGGCAGCCATTTGATGCGGAGAAGGTCTATAGAGATAAGCTTGTTACCAGTGGCTGGTTTTATCGGGAGCGGTAAGTAGCTGGGCCAGACCCTACACTCAAAAATATCTTTCCGGAAAACATGAGACAACTGAAAAGGATGCAATGAAAAAATTTATCAAAGCTTTAGGGGTATTTCTCTTTTTGATATTTTGTTTCCTGGTCTTCGTTTCCTTTAACCTGGAAAGTTCATCAGTTATATTGAATGGTATGGCAGTGGGTTCTGAGTTTTATCAGAAAACGCAGAATGCGATGGTATTTCTGATGCTCTTCCTGATCTTTACTCCGCTGCAGATTTTTGTTGTCTATCTACTTTTGAAATCAAATAAAGTAGATGCACTTAAAAAATTCGTCTTCTTTTCTTTGATTATGTCGATAGCCTGCTCGCTGATGGTGTATTATTTTTCTGGCGTGTTTCCATTCAGAATACCTACGGTGAATTGACGGGTTCCGCTATTTCAACTGCACCAGGCAAGTTCCCAATTCTTTTTCATATCTGCTTGCCTAACGCATGGAAGAAATGTTTTTCTGAAAAATTGAGGCAACATGCGGCGCATTGCAATGCGCCCTACGTTAAGGCGCTGATTAAAGGCGTTCGGCAGATGTGAAATTAGTGTAGTGCAATTTCCATGATGATGTGCGGACTAGCTGCCGGTACACTGTTCAGGATCGCGGTATCCATGTGAAATCTCCCTGAATTCTCTTTACATAGTCTTCTTCTATTTCGAGCTCAGCAATAATTTCCAGCAAGTCTTCTTCATAAAAAAATTCATCATCAAGAATCTCTAAACCGATTTCGATAACGGATTTTCGCATCTCTGTTTGCAGCAAGTTTGCATATCTTCCTGAAGACAACTCAATGCAAATACCTGTATATTGATTGGGAATCGGTAATCCATCATGAAAATTTCCTTGAATTGGTATTGCCCGGAGTTTTTTAGCGATCTGATCGAAATCGAATCTGCATTCAGCAGCGCGACAATAATCACGCTTGGGTAATTTTGAAGATGAAATTATTTTCATGACTTGAAATTTTCTTGCTATGTAGCTGGGTATTATTGTGAGAAATAGAATACATCTTAAACAAGAAAATACTCTGCGTGTTTTATACGTGGTGGAAAATATTCCCCCGAGAAACTTGAGGCCGTCTACGGCGCATTGCAATGCGCCCTACGTTACGGCTGCGCTTTAAGCTTGTTTTTTTCATACAGTCCCGAGTGAGCACGGTAAAGAAATAAATTACCACTACCCGGTACTCTCTGCCACTTCCATCATCAGCCCCCTTAACCACAAATGCGCATCGCTGCGTGCATATTTGCTGTGGCTATAGACTTTCAAAGTATAGGGCGGTATCGCAAATGGGGCGGGGTAGATGGCGATGCCTGCGGCTTGTGCCAGGGTATTGGCGGCATGGCGGGGCAGGGTCATGATGAGGTCGCTGCTGGCGATGATGAAGGGGGCGACAAGGACATTGGGTAGCTGGACGGTGACCTGTCTTTGCAGGGCCATGCCGTCGAGTACATAGTCGATGACGCCGCGGCTTTCATTCCACGGCGTGACGACGGCATGGCGAGCCTGCAGATAGGTTTTTAATGTGAGTTTGCGTTTGATATGCGGGTGGTGTTGGCGGGCGATGGCGACGTAGTCATCTTGCAACCAGTCAAATTCTTCCAGACCTGTAGGTAATGGAGTGCGTTCTTCATCATAGCCAAGGGCGAAGTCGATATGGCCTGCGGCCAGTTCTGCGATCGCGATTTTCTGGCTGGTGTTGATGATGCGCAGGGTAATATTAGGTGCGACCTGTTGCATTTTGCTGATGAGGCGCGGCAGTATCGCAAAGGCAGTGTAGTCGCTGGCGGAGATGACAAAATTGCGCTGGCTGGTGGCAGGGTCAAAGCGTAGTCTGAGACTGAGCCCCGCAGACAATTGCGCCAGCGCCGAGCTGATGGGCTCAGCGATCTGGTCGGCGCGCAAGGTTGGTTGCATCTGGTTGTCAAGCCGCACGAATAACTCATCGCCGAGGGCGGTGCGCAGCCTGGCCAGTGCATGACTCACGGCAGAGGGGCTCAGTGCCAGCTCATGTGCGGCAGATGTGACCGAGCGTTGCTGGTACAGGGCATTAAATACCAGCAAGAGATTGAGGTCGAGCTTGCGCAGGTCAAGATGCATGTTCTGCATGATAGTCTGAAGTAATTGCACTTGCCGCATTGTAGGCTGGCTTGTTAGGATGTGGCAAATGCGAGGTAGATGTCCTTCAATTTTTGCTGTTACTTTGCTGCTACGCTCATTGAGCTAAGCCTGTTCCACCCTAAACTTCTCCCCCGATCATTGAGACGAGGGATACAGAATGAGATATTCATGAATATAGAAATACGCCCAGCCCAGCCCGAAGATGCCGCCCTGATCCATGCCTATATCACCGAGCTGGCGATTTATGAGAGAGCCGAGCATGAAGTCATTGCCAGTGTCGATGATGTCAGGCAAAGCCTGTTTGCGGCTGACAGCCCGGCGCGTGGCCTGATATGTAGCATGGATGGTGTGCCGGTTGGCTATGCGGTTTATTTTCTCAGCTATTCGACCTGGCTGGGACGCAAGGGCATGTATCTGGAAGACTTGTATATTTCACCCGGCCAGCGTGGCAGTGGCGCGGGCAAGGCCTTGCTGCGGCATCTGGCCCAGGTGGCGGTTGAGAGTGGCTGTGGCCGTCTTGAATGGAGTGTGCTGGACTGGAATGAACCGGCGATACAGTTTTATTTATCGATAGGTGCGCAGCCGCAGGATGAATGGGTGCGTTATCGCCTTGCTGGTGACGGTTTGCAGGCCTTTGCGGCTGGTGACAAGAAGCTCGCTACAGCCTGATTTTGCTAGGATCATCTACGTTTGTCCTTGCCTGTCCTTGCACTTTTCGAGGGTGGTGTTGGCATTATGTTAGCATCCTACTTGCCAGAGTGAGCAAAATGCAAATATAGTGTTTTAAATACAGTGTTTTATATCACTCACAGGCCACCTGTCTGCTGGTACCGGTTTTTCAAGGGAGAGACAGACAGCATGATCAATCGTTGAGATAAATAAAGGCAGTATGATGACTATCCAAAAACATATATTGGCAGTTTTATTATTGGCAGGCAGCACATGTGTTGTCCATGCAGGCGATGTGTCGGTCAATATGCCGGGCATCAGCGTCAAGGCGCAGGACAATGGGGGCAAGGCAAATGTGCAGATGCCCGGTGTGAGCGTGAATGCCGTGCAAGGTAATGGCAACGGCAACGGCAACGGCAATGGCGCTGGCAAGCAGGCTGGACGCGCCGATGGTGGGCGCATCATGGGCAATGACATGAGCAAATCTACGCAATGCAATGGCCAGCCTGTGAGCATACAGGGCAATGGCAACCAGATCAGCCTCAGCGGAGTTTGCCCTCAGGTCAGTGTGAAGGGTAATGAAAACCAGATCACGATAGAACAACTGGGCAAGGTGCAGGTGGTGGGTAACGATAATCAGGTCAAGTGGGCGCAGGGACTGAATGGGGCTAAGCCGCAGGTGCAGAGTTCGGGTAACGATAACCAGATCAGCAGGCAGTAAACAGGCGGTAAACATATAATAAACAGATAAGCCGTTGACTTGAAAAGGGTGTGGATAATCAAACAGATATCCACACCCTTTTTATTTGCCAATCAATATCCCCATCGCTTTACTCATTGTTTGGATTACTCATTATTTGGATTGCGTAATGAGCGGCTGAGTTGCGTGAAGTGAGGCAGGGCGGTTTCTTCGGCATCGGCTGCTGCGTGTGCTGCTTGTGCTGCTTGTGTTGCTTGTGCAGTGGGTGCAGCGGCTACCTGCACTGCCTTGAGTGCCATGGCAGGTGCTTTCTCCGCAAGATCGGCCTGCTCGGCGGCGGTCAGGGCAGTCAGTGGCTTGTCGAGGAACTTGTACAACAGGCTGCGCTGCCCGGCTGTCATGTCGCGTGTTACCGGCATGAACAGATAGCTTTCAAATGCGGCTGGTGCGGTTAAACGGTGCAGGATGCTCGCATATTGATGCACCTGGGCCGGATTGGCCAGGTCCAGCCAGTTGTCCATGCAGGGGGCCATGGCATTCCAGTTGATGAGCACGTATTTATACACATTGTCCCAGGTCGGGGCCATGGCTGCGATATTGCTGTCTGCCTGGCGCACGCGTACATAGGCATAGGTATTGCTCTGGGTATCGAGGCCCTGGGTTGGCGGCGGGGCGCTTTTTGCAGGGACCGGCAGGTAGGCATAGACCGTGCCCTTGGTGGCGCTGGCTGTGATGTTTAACACCCCTTGCGCATCGGTCTTGAGGTTTTGTGTACCCGTCACCTGGCCGCCGCTGGCCGACAGCTGGAACAAGGTAACATCGCTGACTTGATGCAGCGGCTTGCCGCGCGAATACAGCGTGAACTTGACATTGCCAGCAGGGCCTTGATCCAGATACAGGTTGGGTGTGTGTGGTATCAGGCGCAAGACGCTCTCTTGCAACAGCATGCCATATTTGGAGCTGTGCAGTTCAAGCTGGCCTTTTTCTATATCTACAGGATTGACCTTGCTGATGTCAAAGGTGACGATGCCTGCGCCTGCCTCATAGGCCTTGCGGTCATACTTGTCGTAGTTGATGCTGGCGATGGCGTCAGCCTTGCCAGTCAAATAGAGCTGCAATGTACCCAGGTCTTGCTTGGCCAGGTCCATGCCGGTTTCGCTGACGCTGTTCGACAAATCCACCGTCATGATGCCCTTGCCCTGGCGTGCATGGGCAGCAGCGACAAAGGCCTTGTCATTATCGACTGGCAACAGGGCGCGGTCACCTGGTTCGTGCATGGGTTCGTCCTTGCGCCAGATGCCTATGGTACCGACCACCTGGCTGCGTGCAGGGTTGGGCTGGAAGCCGCCTTTGCCTAGCTTGTCACGCAGTTGCTGGAATTGTGCCGTCGTGGCTGCTGCGCCTGCGGTAGCCAGGTCCGCATCATCAAAATAGACGGTGCAATAGGCATTGAAGCTGACGACGATGCCTTGTGCATCACTGTCTTGCAGTGCATGGTGCAGGGCGGCTAGCGCATCACTCTTGTGTACATCAATCTGCAGGCCGTGCTTGGAAAAGGATGTCTGCCAGTTGACCGAGGCTATACCAGCGATGATGCCTTCGGCATTGCGCTGAAAGTTGATATAGCGTGCCGTAAAGCGCTGGTTGCATGGCGCGGCAACACGGCAGCCGCCATCTATGCCAAAGCTGATGCCGTCAAAGAATAATTGCGAAGTGCAGGCACCATAGGGTTCCAGGTCGATCAGCATGGCGCTGAGCTTGGCGGGGGCACCAACCAGTTTGTCTGTGGTGACCGGCCCCTTGCCCAGATCGACACTGGAGACTTCGGTATTAAAGAATTGCACACGGTGGGTGCCATGCGGGTTCCAGTTACCGCCACCAGCACCGGTCTTGACCGATTCAATCGCGCTCTGGCGAAACTGTTGCATGGTCTCGGTCGGTGTCATGACGCTCTGGGAAGTGTTCTCGTTATAAAAACGTGGGTAGTTATTGGTGACGATGGGGTCCCAGGAAATTTGTCCCTTGAAATGGATGCGCGGCGTTTGCAGGATACTCATGCTGTTCTCTCCCGATTCAGATTTTTTTGTAGACGAAGGCCGGCCCGGCGACTTTGTGCTTGTCGTTCAGGGGCGTATGCAAGGCTTCAATCGCAGCCATGCGCAAATCAAACATCTTGCGCACCGCAATGCCGAGTTGTGCCGCATCACCATTCAGAGCCAGGTTCAGTGCATCGACCATGGCGCTATAGGCCTTGGTGCAGGTATCCTGCGCTGCTCTCGCTGCCGCCGGTTCTTTGGAAAAATCATGCAGTTGTGGATCAGCAATCGCCGGAAAGACCTTGGCATAATCCACACCCAGCGGCCCACCCCAGGAAAACCCCTGTGGCGAATCACTGGCTGTCAGCACCTGGTTGCGGTAGATTTCTTCAAAGCGGTAAAAGTGCGCGAGTTCGTTGCTAAAGTCCAGCGGGCTGGTACTGGCACCTTCACCTTCAGAGACGATAACCTGTATCGCCCTGTGAGCATCTGCATAGTTATTCACAGCAAACAGCTGGCCTGCAAAAAACTGCTTGTCATCGATCTGGTTGCGGTTGGCCTGCCAGGCAGTGGCGGGCAGGGTTTTGAGATACGCATCCAGCGCATCATAAAACTGGCCTATGGTGACTGCCTTGACCGCAGGAGCAGCCAATAGCTTCAGTTGCGGGAATTCGATAGGATCAACCGGCATTTCTATATTCATGCCTTGCTGCATCGCGGGCTTGCCAAACGCCAGTATGTGCAGGGTCAGCACCTTGCCGTCGTGACCTATGTCACCGGGCAATGGGCCTGGGTATGTGGGCGGCTGCAGCTTAGGGCTGCCACCGAGGGCATTGAGGATATTCGCCGCCAGGCACAGATGGATCATCTCCTGGTGTGTGATGGAGCGCAGGCGCGCAGCAGCAGGTGCATTGCTGCCCGGCAGTATCGTCAGTTGCGCATACAGGTAGGGCGGCAGTGTGCCAAATTCTACATTGATGGCAGTCTCCAGCATGGCCTGCGCCTGCGCCACGCTGGTGATGGGCGAAAGTTTGAGTAATATCATGCTTGCCCCCTGCAGGCATGGTGGCAGGCAAGCGTCAATTGCGTATTCATATTGCTGTTCTCCTCGGCAAGAAGTGATTTGGTGTAGACAAACATGGACAAACAAACACAAACGACGGGTGAAACTGCCCGCTGGCAATCCCCGGTTTTTCCTACGGCAGACAATACAGGCGATACAGATGAGGCAGGCCACAGGCAATGCGCAAACATGATCAAAACAAGGCCAGAGTGATCAAGGCTGGCCTTTGCCACATGCAACCGGCATACAGTAAGGCGGGACATGGCGGCAGGCTTTCACAGAATCAGCCCACAGCACCATGTTGTTGAAAGGAAGCATCCCCCTGATTGCGGCGGCTACAGAAGTCAAATAAATTAATAATTTGAATTTACTATATGATAATAGTCAAAGGTAAGGTGTTTTGTCAAATTTGCATTAATGAGACAGATTTGCCGGTCTGGTCTGTGCCGGTGGGGTAGGGAGTTGCCGCAGTGGGGATGTTTTTAAAACAAAGCTGTGACGTAGGGCGGATTGTAATCCGCCGCATGAGGCTGCCAAATCCCCGCTATAAACATCAGTGTCGGGCATCAGGCATACATGCAGCACGTCGCAAAAAACAGGATGTACTTAAGTAAAGAGCATTTTGAGCAGTATGAGGCGATCGGATTTCCGGGAGAAATAAATTTGCCGTGTACGACGCTCGCATGAGGCCCGCGTGGAATCGCATTGCGCTGGGCAGCAAGATGGTCAGCACGAGCTAAAACCAAGGGGTGTCACGATCATCCGGGACACCCGCTAGCTTCTACACCACTTCAACATGCAAAGTGTTGATCAAATCAGAACTTGTAAATCGCCCCAATATTGATGAAACGGCCAACCGCGCCTGCCGAGTGCAAGGACAGATTGTATGGACGCCCACTGCCGTAGGTGCTGACGTCAACAGGTGGGGCCTGATTGAACAAATTAGAGACCGATGCATGCAAGGTCCATTGTTTGCTCATCTTATAGTTAAGCGACAAATCAGTTTCCAGGAAGGGTGATACCCGGCAGAAACGTGCAGGTGTGTTTCCTTCTGGGAATACACCATTCATTTTGCCACCCTCACTACATGTGGTCTGTCCCAGGGTAGGATCAGTCAGGTCGTAGCCAGATATCCAGTGCAGGCTGGTAGCGACCTCCAGTTGGCCCATATTCCATGTCAGGTCCACCTGCGCCCGGTCTTTTGGATTGGCGGTATCAGCACCAATACCGGCCGGCCCGTGGGTACCTGCCAGTTCGTAGGTCTTGCCGTCGATAGTCATGGCATAGCTGAAGGCGTGCGTATATTGAAACTCGGCCTTCAGGCTGCCATATTCCCCCAGCTTGAATGTGTAGCGGGTGTCGAATTCGATACCGCGGGTGCGCGTGCTGTTGGCATTGACCGGGGTAGCTGGATAGTAGGCGATCCGGCCAACAGGGGGCGTACACGAAGTGGTGCCGCCATTACCGTCAGCGCAGTCGCTGAGTTCAGGGGAGTTGCGCACTGGTGTGCCAGAAAGCGGGCCACCAATAATCTGATCCTTGACGGTGATCTGGTAAAGATCGATCGCCGTGCTCCAGCCTTTGATTGGTTCCAGTATCACGCCCAGGGTGGCCGATGTCGATTTCTCTGGTTTCAACGCCGGATTGGTCGTCGTCAAACCGATCAGCGACTCGTTGCAAGAGGCGACGACAGTGCCTTTAGGATACATGCCATTGGCCAGATAGCCGCCTGGGCACAGCACAGGATCATTCGCATTACCGACGCCGCCGCTGCTTGCCGAATTACCGTTCTCGGCCGGACCTGGCGCCCGGAATCCTTTAGCCACTGTGCCGCGCAGCGCAAAAGCGTTGCTTGGCGTCCATTTGAACGCCAGCTTGGGCGTACTCGAATTGCCAGCCAGGCCATAATGATCAAAACGGACGGCGCCGTCGATTTCCAGGCCCTTCAATACCGGCGCGATAAATTCCGCATAGGTAGACGTAGCCGTCTCAGAACCAAAGGCATACGCGCCGTTGGTCAACCCATCTGCTTGTGGCATCGAAGGTGCCGACAACTTGGTATGGAAAGACTGCAGGCCCATACTTACCATCAGATCGCCACCGTCAAGTTTTGTCAGCGCACGCGCGGCACGCAGCTCGCCAAAGGTGAGCTCTGAGGTGTCGAAGGAGGAAACTGTCCTGAAGATGCTTGCCATATCGGCTGCGCTATTTGTTCCCATCACCGAATATGGATTGCTGCTGCGATTCAAGGCAGCATTCATCGCCGGCACATTCACATTACCTGTACTTACCCGGTTCAGGTTGTTGCGGGTATAGCCGAGCGACGCGTCGATGTCCCACGCACCAAAGGTACCGCTAAGATCTGCCACCAGGCGGTAAGCCTTGGAATCGGTGGTGATGTTACGTGCCGGCGCACCCGGGATGGGGCCGCGCACAATGGCAGGAACGCCAAACGGATTTCCCGGATAGTCGGCGGGCACGCGGATGGAAGGAATGGCTGTGCCAGCGACATAATGAGGTGCCACGCCGGACACCATTTCCAATTGAGTGGCATAGGACGACGGGAAGTTGCTGAAACCCTGTGGCAAGGTAGCCTTGCTTTCGAACAGGGAGGCCTTGATATTGACCTTCCAGTCCTGGCCCAGATTTTTGGTATAACTGCCCAGGATATTGATGTTTTCCGTCTTCGGTTGTAGTTGTTTAAACGGATCATCATAGGCGCACCCACCGGATGCCAGTTGGGAATAGCTGCCACAAACCGTACCGGGGAAGAAGGCGAAAGCAGCACTGTTGTCAGCGCCAGCTACCCGCTTCACGTTTGGATTCAACAGATAAGGCGACAGCACCGTGGGTGCCGTTGATTGCGGGGTCACGACACCCAGCGCCTTGTTCGCGCCGCCATAGGCTGACATATCCAGGGCCTGCCACAGTCCTGCGTCACGTCGCTGCGTATAGTAAATTGGGTCCTGCTTGCGATATTCCACGCTGATATAGGAATTAAAACCGTCCTGGTCCAGTTTGCCGATGCCATGGCTAAACGTTGCATGAGTTGTGCTGCCGCCTCCCTGGCTGGTAGTGCCTGTCTCGGCTGACAGCGTAGTGCCGACCAGATTCTTTTTCAGAATGACATTGACCACGCCAGCCATGGCGTCGGAGCCATACACCGCTGAGGCACCATCCTTGAGGATTTCAATTCTCTCCACAGCATCAAAAGGAATATTCGAAATATCGACAAACGAGCGCGAGCCATCATCGGCCAGCGGGTAGCCCGCCATACGGTGACCGTCGATCAGTACCAGAGTAGCGTTGTTGTTCAAACCGCGCAGCGAAATGCCGCTGCCGCCAGCCGCAAACCCGCCCGAAAATGTCTGGCTCAGCGTTCCCGCCCCGTTCGCTGTTATATGCTGCAATACCTCGGATACTGAGGTGTAACCGGAATTTTTTAGATCCGCTGCATTAATCACTTGCACCGGACTCGGGGTTTCAGCGTCAGCGCGGCGGATGTAAGAGCCGGTGATCTCGACGCGATTTACAGGGCTTGCCTTGGGTTCAGCTTCTTGTGCAAATGCGACGCCGGTGAACGAAGCGGAAAATGCTCCGGCTGCGACGAGTGTTGCAATTGCCTGGGGTAATACCTTCAATTTGTTCGTCATATCAATTCCTTTTTTGTTTATTCGAGTCTCCGTGTTTACTCCCTATGCAGGTCAGCCATCGCTCGGCAACGATGGCCAGACCAATTCCTTGATGCGTGATTTTTTGACGAGGTCGGATTAACGGCGGCGCACACCCTTGTGCCAACCATTGCCGTGCCCGGCTGCTTCAAATTTGTGTTGTCTGTCGTTCGCGTCACCAGGCCGGCGCGGCGGGCAAGCGCAGCACCTGATCGTCCTTGCAAGCGAGCTTCAGGCTTTGAATATGGCGAGTGCCCGTATTCGACCGTATTTCAATTTTTTAAGCGCATCAGCAATGCCTTGAGCAGTATCAAATACCATTGCGTGCGTTGTTTCCGTCGTGTCAAACTGCCTTTTGCATACACTCGATACAGTGCCAAGTGAGAAGCCCTTTGCTCCAATCAAGTCCAGGCATATTTATGTAAAAATTAATGATGTAAATAATATAAATAATTAATGATAAAATTCACTAAACAGGATCATGAAAGGCAAGCCCTGGCGATAACTCATCCTAACTTTGTCTGGAAAATTCAGTCAATCAGAGCTTATTTGTGCTTTTCAGTTTAGTTTGTTTACGAAACAACAATGACGGAAATTAGCAACGGTTTTTTTTGAAAGGAGGGAGATGTAAAGTGCTATCGAAAGAAAGCCTGAAGCTTTTGAAATTGATTTCGAGTAAAAGCGAGAAAGTTTTCGAGAAATATCTGGCCTCTTGTGAAGCGCTTGTATTTCCACATGAATTCTCTCGACTCCGTGCTGAAGTTGCTGGTCTAAATCAGCAAGAGTGCATTGGCGGGGTTCAGTTTCATTGATTGGACTTACGCAAAACTACCCCAAAGCTTGCAGCTCAGCGTACTTCTCAATTCGTCATACCCGCGCAGGCGCACTGCTGTCCGGAATAATTATATTGACTTGTTCTGAAATCAATATATAGCCGACGTCTTGGCACTTTTTTCTGTGTCGGAGACTTGATTTTGTAATTGAATATTTTCTGCCAGCAGTCATGCCTGAAACTCCTTCCCCTTCAAGGGGAAGGTTGGGATGGGGATGGGTTTCTGTAGCAAAATCATTTACTGCCTATCGACCGAACTCCATCCCCACCCTGACCCTCCCCTTGAAAGGGAGGGAATCTGCTCATTATTTTTTTAAGCACACTATTCCGGACAGCAGTGCGCGCAGGCGGGTATCCATGTCTGATCGGCCACACCTGTCTTAAGCCTGTGCGGTTGATCAACGATGGATTCCCGCTAAAAGCATGCGGGAATGACGGTTTGGGGTGCATAGGATGGCTTGCACTTATTGTGCTCATTGCTATACATGCATGGCCGACAAAAGAACTGTCAAGGCCAATTTTGCATAAGTCCTCATTTAGTAATTTTTAGCATGGATACCAGAGGCGATATTTTCAATCCGTCAAGGCTGCTTTGGTCGCATCGATGTTTCCGTCGGACGCCAGTGCAGGCAGCTTGATGAGCTTCATCAGCAGCGGATACACATTGACATTGTCAAACGGTGGCAAGACTGTCGCCTTCTTGAAGGCCGGGCCGTTTGCAATGAACAGGGCCTGCATTTCCTTGCTCAGGTTGTCGTAGCCATGGGAACCCTTGTTGGCCTTGGTGGCAGCTTTGGCATCTGGCACGACCAGCCAGCCTACATCGGCTGAACAGACAAAGCGTTGCACGCGGGCGTTTTGGCCGAAGTGAAAGCGTTCTGG
Source organism: Undibacterium sp. Tian12W (assembly GCF_049339405.1). Lineage (NCBI taxonomy): Bacteria > Pseudomonadati > Pseudomonadota > Betaproteobacteria > Burkholderiales > Oxalobacteraceae > Undibacterium > Undibacterium sp. Tian12W. The sequence goes on along the minus strand of NZ_JBMPPK010000011.1, from coordinate 120,351 downwards.
TATGTCTTCTTTTTTCCAGCACTGCATGTGTTCATGCTTTTTCAGCAATGCTTTTGCCACTGCTTCTTCCTGCCCGGGTTTGGGATTGACGCCTGCATAGCTGCCATAATTGACGACTTCATAGCTGGCCGGGTCAGCAATCTGGTCCAGCAGTATGGTGCGTTCAGGGCTGGTGGCTGCCATGCCATGGTCAGAGACGATGACGACATTCGCCTTGATGTTGCGGGCGCGCAGGCCTTTCATCAAATGGTCAATCGCTGCATCTACACCTGCGGCGGCATCCGTCACTTCTTTGGTATCTGGGCCAAAATCATGGCCTGCGTGATCGACCTGGTCGAAATACACGGTCAAAAATCCTGGGCGGTCTGCCACAGGTTTGTCGAGCCAACTCAGCATGGTATCGACCCGTGTGGCAGGAGGCAGCTTGTCATCAAAAGGACGGTATTCACTGGGGCGCACGCCTTGTATGGCGGCCTCAGAGCCGGGCCAGAACATGATGCCGGTTTTTACCTTGTTCTTTTCTGCGGTGACCCAGACTGGTTCAGCCCCGTCCCACCAGCGCCTGTCGAGCACGGCTTCTTTATTGCTGAGCTTGAAGCGTACTCCGGGTATCTTGCTGTCTTCCATGGTGTTGCCGACGATGCCGTGATGGTCAGGGCGCAGGCCTGTTACGAGGGTGTAGTGATTCGGGAAGGTGATCGATGGAAAAGAAGGGCGCATGGCCTCGGTACGCACACCATCTGCTGCCAGCGCGTTCAGCGTCGGAGTCACACCGCGCGTCAGGTAGTCAGGCTTGAAGCCATCTATCGATACCAGGATGACGGGATGGTAGTTGTCGTCAGCGTTGCTGACAGATTGCCGTGGTGTGGAAGAGCAACCAGCGATGGTCAGACTCAGCAAGCCGTAGCTCAGGATTTTTTTGTAAGATGGTTTCATCATGGTGACTCTTGGTATAAACAATAGCTAGGGGCCAGGCACAAGGTATCGTGCCCGCGGCGGCAGCATGCATTCTAAGATCAGTGTCTTACTACGCGATGACAGGTCCTAAAAACAGCACAGTCGCTGGCCCGGCGCGAAAGCTGGGGCTATTGGCATCGGCCTCTATCATATAAGGCATGGCGTCATGTGCATCCAGCGCTGCCTGGGATGTCCAGGTTTCTATGAGGACGAATTTGTTTTCATCGCCAGCAACGGTATGCATTTCATATTGCAGGCAACCTGCTTCGGCACGCACCAGCGGCGCGAGTCTGGTGAAGGTGGCGATCTGTTCGGCAGCCTGGCCTGGTTTGGTCTGTATCAGGATGACGAGTTTGAGTTGTTCGGACATGCGGGTTCCGTTCTGTGTTTCGTGTTGGGCGGGGATAGTAGGGTGCGCCGTGCGCACCGTCGTGTGTGCAAAAATTAGGGCATGCGAAAATCAATGCGGTGCGCACGGCGCACCCTACAAAATTACGCATCGGATTTTAAGTCCGATGCATGGTCATCAAAAACAATACTTAAAACAGTGATTACACCATATCCTCAGGTCTGACCCAGCCATCAAATTCTTCTGCTGTCACATAACCCAAAGCCAGTGCCGCTTCGCGCAGTGTCGTGCCTTTGGCGTGGGCATGCTTGGCAATGGCAGCGGCGCGGTCATAACCTATGTAAGGGTTGAGTGCGGTCACCAGCATCAGGGAATTGTCGAGCAATTCTTTGATACGTGTGCGGTTGGCCTGCATGCCACGGGCGCAGTGTTCTTCCAGGCTGGCCATGCCGTCGGCGAGCAGGCGGCAGCTTTGCAGGAAGTTGTGGACGATGAGCGGCTTGAAAACATTCAATTCAAAATTGCCGGAGGCACCACCTATGCTCAGTGCTACGTCATTGCCCATGACCTGGCAGCACAACATGGTCACTGCTTCGCACTGGGTGGGGTTGACCTTGCCCGGCATGATGGATGAACCCGGTTCGTTTTCTGGTATCTGTAATTCACCAAGGCCAGAGCGCGGGCCGGATGCCAGCCAGCGTATGTCGTTGGCAATCTTCATCAGTGCGGTAGCCAGGGTCTTGAGTGCACCATGGCTGCTGACCATGGCATCATGCCCGGCCAGTGCGGCAAAGCGGTTGGGTGCAGCGTCAAAGGCAATGCCGGTATCGAGAGTCAGACTGGCAGCAACCAGCTTGCCAAAATCTGCATGGGTGTTAAGACCAGTGCCAACTGCCGTACCACCGATGGCCAGTTCTTGCAGGGCGGGCAGGGTGTGGCGTATGGCGCGCTCTGCATAATCAAGTTGTGCGACCCAGCCAGATATCTCCTGGCCCAGCGTCAGTGGTGTGGCATCCTGCAAATGGGTGCGGCCTATCTTGATGATGTCGGCAAATTCTTTGGCCTTGGCGTCAAGCGTGGCACGCAATTTGGCCAGTGATGGCAATACCTGGTTGATGACGGCAATACTGGCCGCCACGTGCATGGCCGTAGGGAAGACATCATTCGATGACTGGCCCATGTTGACATGGTCATTCGGATGCACGACCCGGCTCATGCCGCGCGTGCCACCCAAAAATTCAGAAGCACGGTTGGCCAGCACTTCATTCATGTTCATATTGCTTTGCGTGCCGGAGCCAGTCTGCCATACCGACAGCGGGAATTCTGCTGCATGCGTGCCTGCCAGCACCTCTTCCACGGCCTGGGCAATCGCGCCAGCCACTTTGCCGTCGAGCAGGCCGAGGTCGCTATTCACTTGCGCACTGCTGCGTTTGACACGCGCCAGTGCCAGCACCAGTTCTGGTGGCATGGTTTCTGTAGAGATGGCAAAGTGATGCAGCGAGCGCTGGGTTTGCGCGCCCCACAAGGCGGCAGCGGGGACGGCGATTTCGCCAAAGGTATCGCGCTCTGTTCTTTGCGCGACAGTAGTATCGGTTTTCATTTACACCTGCTCCTGAATGAGTTCTAAGATTTGGCGATGGCTGCCGACATTGTAGCGCTGAAGCCAGATGTCTGCTCTGACAACTGCTACAACATCGGCCACAACATCTGCCCCGGCAGTTATGTCGGGGATATGTCGGAAATCGCCTTTACTTCGCCTGCATCAGTGCGCTCAGGATGATATGCCGGTCAGTATCCTGCATGCGCAGGATGTTCCGGTACATGCTGAGGATGGCATCGCACTGGAACATGGGCTGGTCGTCATAGGCAGCCAGATTGGCAGTGACTTGCCGCTGCAGTGGGCTCAGGCGCTCCTGCAGTTTGCTGGCGCTCCTGGAAAATTCTTTTGACCCCATGTAATGACTGACGCTGCGCGGGCTGCTCGCCAGTATTTTTTCCATCAGGGCTGTATCACGCTTGACCAGCTCTTCCGGCATGGTGCGATGTGTGTTCAGCGTACCCTTGATCAACTGACCACAGGCTTGTGGGCTGATTTTCCGGGCGGCTTCGAGCATTTCTGTGAGTAATTGTGCGTGTTCATCTAGCAAATCATCGGGCGCAGTTTTTTGTGCGCGCAGATAGACTTCTTTGGTAGCCATTTTTACTGCATCCTGTATTTCCGGCCGGCTTTTACCCTGCAGTTTCATGTTCCAGATCAGATCTGTCACTTCGTCTATCTTTCCTGGTGAGCGTTTTTCGTAATAACGCCAGATGCCGCTGTTATTAAGGCTGGCGAAGACTTCTTCACGTGACTCCAGGTCAAACATGGTATGGCCTTCATTACCAAGTGAAACGCGGTTAACGACATTCGCTTTGAGCAATTCTTCGCGGTTTGGGTACCACATGCCCTCAGGCTGAATCTGCAAGACTCTTCGTATAAAATCTTCCGGCAAATTGGCTGCCCTGTAGTATTTTTCCATACCAGAAGCAGCGATCGCCAGCTCAGTGCTGCCTATGCCGGGGAAACTGGGCTGGTGAAATCCTATATGTGCATTTGGTGTCGCAGCTCTGTCTTTGCCTGCCAAAAACACATAAGTACAGGCGCTGCTGCATTCGCCTTCGACATAGGTATTGAGTTGGCGCGATTTGAGCAAGGCTGCCATCTGTTTGGCCTCGCGCAATCGTCCGCCGGGGGAGTTCAGCGAAATTGTCTTCAACTGCGGTGTTTTTTCCAGGGCAGCGGCAAAGCGTGCCATACTGCCTTCGCCCAGAGTACCGCGCAGGTTCAGCACATGGCCATTTGGCTGGCTGCTGATTTCTACGGCTTTCATGCTGTCATGCCCGGTTGCCAGCAAGGCATACTCTTTCATTTGCGGCAAATAATACGACTGGGCGCTGAACAGCATGGCAAGCACACTGAAAAAAACCATCAGCATCGTCAAGCCTGCGACCCATCCTGAACCGCCGCGTGCAGCATGTTTACCGGCAGAGCGTATGATGCCAGTGACGGCCCACAGCCATAACATCCCAAAAATCACGAAACCCACTATGCTGATCGCCGACAGCATGCGCAAACTGGCATCCGTCACTTCCAGCAATCTCGATAAGCCTGTCACCATCAATGCCGCCAGCAGATTACCTATGCCAAGGCCATTGACCCAGAATGATTGCGCTAGCGGCAACTGGCCACGCCAGTGAGCCATCATATATGCACCCCAGGTCGCTAGCCTGGCAGGCTGTTTCGGTAGGACGCCAGCAGCTAGTTGGAATTGTTTTTGCTTTTGATTCAATGCCAGGAAATTCAAAAGCGCGGGCAGCGCTATGAGCAACATACCCGTCATTATTTTCTGGTTTTTGAGGAGCTCAGGGCTCATTATTATGCGGGTACAGAAAATGATGGCAAGCATCAGGTTGATGGCCGCGAAGCCTCTGGCAAAGCGCAGATAGCGCGGTTTAGCCGTATCCTGGAGAGCGTACCAGGGGATCAGGGAAATGACTACCAGCACCAGCAATCCGGGCCAGGAGACAAATAGTGCCGCCAGTCTCTGAGGTAATTTGCCCATTGCCTCAAGCAGTGAGATCAGAACCAGCAATATCATCAGGGACAAATTGGCAAAGCGCGTGAACTTGATCATGGGTGTTACGAAGAGGCAGGCAGAATAAAGCGAGAGCATCGCATATCAGACTGGCAGATGGCAAGGCGCATGTATTTGTGCAGCGTGGACAAGGGGCGCAGTGAGGTGTTCTAATACAGCTTTATGCTCATGCCGAATAAACGCTGACAAGAAATTTATGCAAACCGAAACAGATCAAAACCTGCAAACCCTGCTCCACACATTGCCACTTGGCCCGCGTATTGCCATCATAGGCAGCACGGCCTTCTGGCATACCGACAGTGAACAGACTTGTCAATTACTGGGGCAGGCTCTGGCATCTGTCCCCGGTCTGGTGTTATTAACTGGTGGCGTCAGTGGTATAGGCGAGGCCTGTGGCCGCAGTTTTTACCAGCGCCGCCTGCAATTGCAAATGCAGCCTCAGGTATTCCACATCCTGCCGCAAGGCATGCCTGCCTGGGATTATGGCCAGACCCTGCATGCAGGCAAGGACATGCAGGAACGCCGCGCCGTGCTGGCGCGCATGGCACCTGTGTATATCGTCATCGAAGGCGGGCCAGCGACGGCAGATGAAGTGCAGATCGCCCTGAGCAACGGCGCACTCGTCATCCCCATTGCAAGATCAGGCGCTTGCGCCCGTGATGCGTATGTCCAGATCAGCAAGCCAGCAATTGTGCCTGCAGACTTATGGGCAATGCTGGGTGATGATGCGGCGAACGTAGAGCAGACTGTGGCAGCGGTGATGGGGATGGTGGCTCAACATGTTGCTCAATATGTTGAGCAATGAACTCTATGCATTGTGCTGCTTATTCTGTTGCTTATTCTGTTGCTTATTGTACTGTTCGCTGGCGGAACATGACAGCATAGTAAAATCCCCATGGCTGTACTGACGCAGACGAAGAGCCTCTTTTATTCATGAAACCTATATGCAAAAATCCCTGATCGCTTTTTCTTTTTTCTGTACGATGTTATTCCCCATGATGTCCAGTGCCGAGCCTGAACTCATCATCCTCGTGCGCCATGCAGAAAAGGCAGTAGAAAATCCTGCTGACCCCAGCCTGTCAGCAGCAGGGCAGGCGCGTGCGCAGGCACTGGTGCTGGCTTTGCAGCATGCAGGTGTCAGCAGCATCTTCACTACCCAATTCAAGCGCACCCGCGAAACGGCACAGCCGCTGGCGCAGGCCAGGAATATCACGCCGCAGGTGCTGTCTGCCAAACGTGGGGCCGAACATATCAAAGAGGTGGCTGATGCCGTGCGTGCCAGCAGCGGCACCGTGCTGGTCGTGGGGCATGGCAATACCGTACCCGCAATTGCCACTGCGCTGGGTGCGCCTGCGATGAAAGAATTTTGTGAAAGCAGTTTCAGTCATATGCTGGTTTTACGGCCTGCGGGACCGAACATGCATGTAGTGCAAACACGTTATGGCGAAGCAGATACGGGCAAACCTGGGTTAGACTGCCAGTAAATCATTATCAAAGGGAAAAGCATGACTATCTCCAACATCTTGCCACGCTGGTCCATCATCATGCCTTTTGCTGCCTGGGTCATCCTTGGCGGCGGCATGCTGATCACCGCACCCTTATATGCAATCTTGCTGACCATCGCCCTGTTTGGTGGTGTGCTGACGGCTGTCTATCATGCTGAAGTAGTCGCGCATAAAATTGGCGAACCTTTTGGCACGCTCTTGCTGGCCCTGGCCGTAACCCTCATAGAAGTGGCGCTGATCGTCTCTTTGATGCTGGCCGGTGGTGAAGTCACGGCTGGCCTGGCACGCGACACCGTGTTTGCGGCAATCATGATTATCCTGAACGGTATCATCGGCTTGTGCCTGCTGGCCGGAGGCAGCCTGCACAAGGAACAAAGCTTCAGCCTGCGCGGTGCCAGCACTTCACTGGCGACCCTGGCTGCGCTGGCGATACTGACCCTGGTCTTGCCTAACTTTACTTCGACTGCACAGGGGCCGGTGTATAGCGCCAGCCAGCTGGCTTTTATTGCTGTCGTGTCGCTGGTTTTGTATGGCACTTTTGTACTGGTGCAAACCGTGCGCCATCGCGACTATTTCCTGCCCGCTGCATCCAGCGGTGATGAAGAGGCGCATGCAGAGCCGCCCAGCAATGGCGTGGCCTGGGCCAGCGCTGGCCTGCTCATGCTATGCCTGGGCGTGGTGGTGTTGCTGGCCAAAGCCCTGGCACCTACGTTGGAAAATGCGGTTGCTGCCGCTGGTGCACCGCAGGCGCTGGTGGGTATTATCATCGCCATCGTCGTGCTATTGCCTGAAGGTGTTGCCGCCTTTCGCGCCGCCCGCGCCAACCGCCTGCAAACCAGCATCAACCTGGCCCTGGGTTCCGCTCTCGCCAGTATAGGCCTGACCATCCCTGTAGTGGCCGTCATCTCACTGACCACGGGCTGGTCACTGAACCTCGGCATCGATGCGAAATCGACGGTGTTGCTGCTGTTGTCGCTGATGATTACTTCTTTGTCTTTGGGGACGGGACGAACCACCATCATGCAGGGCACTATTCATTGCGTGATCTTTGCCGTGTATTTGTTTACGACGATAGTGCCGTAAGCTCTTCTTGAGATTTGGTGTGATGATGCTAAAGGCGTAGTCGTAACCATAGCCGGAACGGGAGGCGCATTGCAATGCGCCCTAGGTTACGGAGATGATGATGACCTTATTTATCCTGATATCACCTTCCCATCAGCTTGCAGAAACCGTGTCCGCCATCCGCGTTTTTCTATGGCGCGGATATTCTCTGCGTGCTTCAATTCCTGCAGATAGGCCATGGCCAGCTTCAGTTCATAGTCTTGAGTGTCGCCCTCAAACATGTTCATGCGCACCAGATTGCCATAATTGCGGCGCAGTTTCTTGGGTGTGTCATCCAGCATGATGACATGCTCCAGCATATAGCCACGCCGCCTGACTTTGTTCAAATCCTTGACCCATTCAAAGTCCTGGTATTCAGGGTCGAACACACGCGTGCAGCGTTGCCTGGCCCAGACAAACTTTAATGGCGGCTCTTCACCAAACAGATGTTTGACGATGACAGCGGCGTAACTCTCGGATGCCGATGTCCAGACGGCGCAGTCAAAATGCTCAAGACAAAACGCAAGAAATTCCCGGACATGCGGGCGCAGATAAACGTGATAGGAAAAGAAGCAGAAATCAGCTTTATGCGCGAGTTGTTTCTTCGTTGCGAAGATCAGGGTTTCGTCCAGATCCAGTATCAGTAATTTCTTGTTCATGGAATGTCAGGCTTGATAAAAAGTGTTGCCATGACATAGTAGCATTACTTGATTTATTGGGATGATAGCAAATGATTATTCGTAGCCGTAACGGGAGGTGCATTGCAATACGCCCTATATAACTGCCTTGAACCAGGACGCATCATTTTAAAATCTGAATTGATCCCGCGGCGGCACATCAACCTCATCTTTCGCAAAATACGAAGCAGCCGTCCCCAGCGCCTGCACGCTGATTTCATGCGCCTGTGGATTGTTGTACTCAAGTTTGAGTTTATAGGCTTTTGCTGAATCTACCGTCAACACGGCGAGTATGGGTCTGTGCGTGGTCTCGACCTGCATTTCATCAAACAGTGATTGCATCAGCGGTGCCAGCAAATCGGTGTATTCAGGCTGTACCGGCAAGGTGTAGATGGTTCTGCCCCAGCGTATGACGAACTCAAAGCCGGGCCGGGTTTGATCTTGCGCTAAAAAACGGCAATACGACTGATCCCAGGCTTGCGGGGATTCGGAAGTGAGTTTTAAAAGAACTTTTGCCATCAGCAGGGTCAGTTCGTTTTTCTTGGGCATGCAAATTTCCAGTAAGGAGGTATGACGTAATTTTACTATGTTCAGCAGCTTTTTCTATTGCCTCGCAGTATGCCTTGGCTGAACTACTGCCATTTTCATGCATGGCTTGGCGGGGATGCACTGGGAAAATAAGTATCTTGGGTTACACTATTGCCAATATTTTTCATCAGGAATACCCATGGCAGCCGAGCAGACGCCGTATGACCCGCAACAAGGTGCCAGTAACCGCGGCCTGGGGCACAGGCGCATGTTGCTGTCGTTGATGGCGCTGTTTTTTCTGCTGTGGATAGTCTTGCCGCTGCTATTGCCTGTCCAGGCGTATTTACTGTACTGGCTGACTGCGCCTCTGCGCTATATGGGGGTATTCGTGCATGAAATGGGGCACGGGCTGGCCAGCCTGCTCAGTGGAGGTTCGTTTTACTGGTTCCAGATGGATGGTGATGGCGGTGCGGCCATTACCAGCGGTGGCTGGCAAGGCCTGGTCTTGCTGGGCGGTTTATTGGGGCCAGCGGTGTTTGGCAGCATCTTGCTGATGGTTTCGACCCGGGCCAGGAAGTTGCGGATAGCATACCTGATCCTGTTGCTGTTCTTTATTTGCGGTGCTTATTACATGATCAAGCCCGTATTCATGAGCAGCAGCACTTATCCCATACTGGCGCAATGGCATGCCACGCATTTGCTGGGCCTGATCTTGCCTATCAGCCTGATACTGATGACTGTCATGCTGATGCGTGCCTCAGACGCCTGGCAGCGGCTGGTCTTGCAATGTCTGGGCATCGTCATGTGTTACTCGGCCTTCAGTGATACCAGCTATATCTTCCAGTATGAAGCCTTGCGCAATGGCATGTATTCAGATGCAAGGGAATTTGCGGCGCTGTTTTCACCCTTCAGCGTGCAGGGCTTGCCCTGGCTGGTGTTTGTATTTTTTGCGGCGCTGATTGCTGTATTGAATTTTGCTTTGCTGGGCCTTGGAGTAGGGCGGGCACTACGCAAACCAGCTTAGCCTGGCCCATCGTGTCAGCCGCGTCAGTCGTTGCATTTGCACTTCACTGACTTATCATTGACTTAAGCCATTACCGCAAGATCAGGGCAGACCAGGCTGATCAAGATGGGCCGTGTTGAAGTCAGCAATAGGGACTGGTTTGCCAAAGTGATAGCCCTGGTAGGCAAAGCAACCCTGGCTGGCGAGGTAATCCCTCTGCTCGGCGCTTTCCACGCCTTCGGCAATCACGGACAGGCCCATGCTCTGGCTCAGGGCGACGATGGTCCTGGCGATGGCAGCATCATTGGCGTCAGTCAGGACATCGCGAACGAAGGACTGGTCTATCTTGAGCTGATCCAGCGGCAGGCGTTTCAGGTAAGTCAGGGAAGAATAGCCCGTACCAAAATCGTCAAGAGAGAAGCACAGGCCGGCGGCTTTCAGTTGCTCCATCTTGATGATGGTTTCTTCTACATCATCGACCAGCAGGCTTTCTGTCAATTCCAGTTTCAGCAATTGCGGGTTGGCCCCGGTGTCATGCAATATGCCGAGGATTTGTTCAACGATATCGATCTGCCTGAACTGGCGGGCACTGACATTCACGGCAATGGTCAGTTTCGCACTGGCAGGGTCGTTGGCCCAATCCAGTAATTGCATGCAGGCGGTGCGCAAGACCCACTGGCCCAGTGGCAGGATCAGGCCGGTGGCTTCAGCCAGCGGGATGAATTCTGCGGGTGAGATCATGCCGCGTTGCGGGTGTTGCCAGCGCACCAGGGCTTCTGCTCCCAGCAACTCTCCATCGCGGCCAACCTGGGGTTGGTAAAACAGGCGCAATTGCTGTTCGCGCAAGGCATCGCGCAATTCTTTTTCCATCTGGGCACGTGAGCTGACCACGGCCTGCATGGCAGGGTCAAAAAAGCGCAGGGTATTGCGGCCTGCGGTCTTGGCTGCATACATCGCGAGGTCAGCCTGCTTCATCAACTCTTCATAGCCATTCTCGTGATCGGCAATCAGGGTCGCGCCTATGCTGGGCGTGCTATGGCATTCATAGCCTTCGAGGTCATACGGCTGGTTCAATGCAGTGAGTATCTTCTTGCCCACCATTTCTATCTGGCTGGCTGCTTCATGGGACAATTCGCTAAGGTTTTCCAGCAAGAGCACAAACTCGTCGCCGCCTATGCGCGCCACCGTGTCGCCTTCGCGTACGCAATTGGTCAGGCGCTCGGATACCTGTTGTAACAGCAGGTCGCCCTTGTAGTGGCCCTGGGTGTCATTCAGGGTTTTGAAATTGTCGAGATCGATATACATCAACGCGCCCTTGCGGTCGCTGCGGGCGCAGGCCAGCAGGGCTTGTTGCAGGCGGTCGGTCAGCAGGCGGCGGTTGGGCAGGCGGGTCAACGGGTCATAAAAGGCCAGGGTCTTGATTTCATCTTCTGCCGCCTTGCGCATGGAGATATCGACCAGGGTGCCGACATAATGCAGCAATTCATTATTGCGGCCATACACGGCGGTAATGGCCAGCCATTGCGGGCTGATATGACCATCCTTGTGGCGGTTCCATATCTCGCCTTGCCAGGACCCACTCATGCCCAGATGCACATCCATGTCGGCAAAAAAATCCTGGTCGTGGCGGCCAGAATTGAGAATCTTGGGGCTTTGTCCTATTGCGTCTTCACGGCTGTAGCCGGTAATCTCGGTGAAGGCGCGGTTGACTTGCTGGATGATCTTGTTGGCGCTCGTGACGAACATGCCTTCATGCGATTCAAACACGGTGGCTGCCAGGTGCAGGCTTTGCTCGGCTTGCTTGCGTGTCGTGATATCTCGTACAAAAGCCGGGAACAATTCCTGGCCGGGCAGGTAGCGCACCGAGATTTCTACATCGATGATATGACCATCCTTGCACCTGTGCCTAGCCTCGAATTGCTGGGCACCGGCGCGGCGTACGCTGTCGAGTCTGTCATGTACCAGTTTGCCCTCATATTCATCGAGTACATCGACATCATCGACATTCAGTTTCAGCATTTCTTCACGGCTGTAGCCCATCATGCTGCAGGCAGTTTCATTGACAGCTTGCAGATTGCCATTCTTATCGACCAGCCAGAATGCATCCATGGCGGTTTGCAATATCAGCTCATCAAGGTCGGTCATGCGCTTGCGTTCGGTGATATCCACCGCCAGACCGCCAAGCTGGCGTTTGCCGTCCGAGCCGGTAAACACAAACTTGTTGACCAGCCACCAATTGACGCTTTCATCAGAATTATCTGACGGCCAGATAGCTTCATTCTGTTCGCCACTGGCGAGCAGGGCAAGGTCACTGGCACGATAGCTGTCGGCAATCTGTGGAGGCAAAATGTCGTGATCCGTCTTGCCTATGACCTGGCTTGCCTGGAAAGAAAAGCGCCGCAAGAAATTATCACTGACAAACTGGTAGCGGCCCTCTTCATCCTTGATCCAGGCGACGATGGCGCTATTGTCAAGAAAGGCGCGGAATAATTCATCGCTATGCTGTTGTGCAGCCAGCATGCGGTTGAACTCATTCGCCACTGCCTGCAATTCGCCAGGCCCTGTCAGGCTGGCCCTGGCACTGAGGTTGCCGCGTTGCACCGCACGGGCAACCCTTTCCAGTGAGGTCATGGGTCTGGTGATGCGCTGACCGAAAGCGCGTGCAACGGCCCACAGCAGGCTGATCATCATCACAGCCAGCAAAATGGCTTCGGCAGCACGCGTCCTGGCCTGGGCAAAGATGGTGTCTGCCGGTACGCCGACAAAGGCGATCATGCCATATTCAGGCATGGGCATGACAGAGAAAAAGCGCGTCACACCATCTACTGCCAGGCTCTCGAATTCGCCTTTCCGTGTGGTAACGATACGCCTGGCGGCTTCAGAATTTGGGCGGGTGCCTATGACCTTATCCGGGTCCAAATTGCGCCAGACCAGAATGCCATCATCCCTGAAAAAGCCAAAGCGGCTGGCTTCTGGCAAGAACTCGTCAGGAATGCCGGGATCATAGAAATTCACATCCAGCGACAAGACCACTACGGCGATGATCTGGCCTGTCTGATTATGCACAGGCAGGCTCATGATCGTACTCCACGGGGACGACGCCTGTACCTTGTGTGGTGTTGAGATAGTCAGGTGCCCGCTCTTGACGGTCTCTGCAAACTCGGCAACGTTGATCATATCCTTGACCACGGTAGCGGGGATGTCGCGGGCACTACACAGGATAGTGCCCTGCAGATCGACGATGGCCAGGCGTGAGTAGGCGGGGTCGAGGCTGGCCAGGTTGGTCATTTTTTCAGGACAGTCCTGTAACTGTAATTGCTTCACCAGCGGCAGGCTGGCAACCCCCGCCATGATCTTGTGCGCCTGGTCCAGCTTGCTGTGGGTGTTCTTGATCATGACGCTGGTCATGGTCTTCAGGGTGGTCTTGGTGAAATTGGTCGATTGCTGAAAATCGTAGTAAATGCCAAATGCCATCACCACCAGCAGTGGCAAAGAGATGGCCAGTACCAGCATCAGCAAATAACTGCGTATAGACCTCGCAGGCGCTGCTTGCGCCGGTGCTGGTAAGTCTTCACGCGTTTCTGTCATCTTGCTTTCCCACAGGGCAGGGTCTGGAATGAAAAACCGTTTGAGATCAATAATTTAACATGAAGCTGTCACTATATCCTTTTCAAAAGGTGACTTGCGGCAAGATTTGATTTAATGAGAGATGATTTGTATTGATCTTAACCATCTCTGCATGGCTTGACCAGTGCTTAGTCAGTGCTGAGTTGCACTGGCAATTCAAAAGGAAGTCCAGAGGGAAATTTACAGCAGCTCAGGCGACGCGTTGCTGTGGTGTCAGTGTGTTGATGACTTCTCCATGGGGATGACGCATGACCAGCAATTCATGGTCTGCGGGAGAAGCATCTTTATCGATAAACAGCTTTTTGACCAGATGGGCAACACGGTTTCTTTGAAAGTCATCAAATACCGCCACAACCCTTTGCACGGCCGCTGCCTGCGACAGCAGTTCAGTCTCTACCATGGGGGAAATCCAGTCGGTGCGCCAGACCATATCACTGCCATCGTCCAGTGACAGGTGGGCAATCACACCAGTCCCGCCGGCATTGCTGTGCAGCGGGCTGACCAGTGCAGGCCTGAAGTTGGCTGCATAGTGCTTTTTGAGTGAGCCCAGGCCAAAATCGATGAGGTATTTATCTTCCACCAGACAAACTGCATGGCCTTCTTTTTGTCCCTGATGGGCAAAGCCCTGATAGCCTAAGTAGAAAACGTCATTACCCTGCCTGATCTCGCCATAGCAGCCCTGTACTTTGGCCTGATAACCTTTAGCTGTGAGTATCTGTGCCAGCATGGCTGACATGCCAAAACAGGAGCTGCCAAAGTGATGGAAAAAACCGAGTATGTCAAAATCATCCGCAATCCGGCTCAAATCTCTGGCCAGTTCCGGGTCTTTTACTACGTGTAGAAATGCTGTGTTCATTTGCAAAAAAAATGGTCAAATCCTAGCTTCTGGCTAGCTCGCCATCTCTAAATCTATTTACCAGCAGCAATACTATCAAGTTTACATTGTTTAACAATATTAATTGAGTGACACTTTATGTACATTTGTAAGCAAATATGTCGGAAGCCAAATAGTGGCGGGATTTAGCTGTGATTCTGGTCAACTGTAATGTAATTTCAATAACTAAAAGGTAATTTGTTATTCCTTTTATACTTTTAATGAGAGATGAGCAAAATTCTCCTGACTCGGCCGTAGCTGGCTCGCCTAGCCTTGTGATTACACAATAGGAGTTTTTCTTCATGTCATCAATGTGAGATGACGAACAGACATCCAGGATAGGTCGGTGTTTCTATATTGCTCAAAGTTGCTCATGGTTGAACATCGCCGGGCATAGTTGAAACACAGTTTCTGTCCAGGAGCATGCCATGAAGCGCCACCGTCCCCACTCACACCTCCTCCGTACTTGCGTTTTTTTAAGCATGCAAAGCTGCGTACTGGCAACTGTGTTTGCAGCAGACGCGCCAGGTTTTGGCAGCCAGCCCACTTTGCCTGAACCGGATAAAAAACTGCTGCCCACTGTGAATATTGCCAAGGCCATAGGCTGGGCAGGAGGGGAGAAACCTGTCGCCGCAGATGGCCTGGCTGTCTCTGCTTACGCATATGGCTTGGATCACCCGCGCATGCTGCATGTCTTGCCTAATGGCGATGTGCTGGTGGCTGAGAGCAATGCACCAGCAGTCCACGATACCGTCAGCGGCTTCAAGCGTGTCAAGAAATGGGCAGAATCTCTGGTCAAGGGATCTGCCGGAGCCGAGGTAAAAAGTGCTGACCGCATCACACTGCTGCGCGGCATGGACGGTCAGGGCAAAGCCGTGACCAGTACCGTGTTCCTGCAAGGCCTGCATTCTCCTTTTGGCATGGCGCTGGTGGGTGACTATCTGTATGTCGCCAATACCGATGCCATCATGCGTTATCCCTACCAGCGCGGGCAGACACAGATCACCGCGCCCGGCGTCAAGCTGGTTGATCTGCCCGCCGGTAAAATCAATCACCACTGGACCAAGGACCTGATTGCCAGCCCCGACGGTTTGCGCCTGTATGTCTCGGTAGGTTCGAACAGCAATGTCGGCGAAAATGGCATGGACAAGGAAGCAGGCCGTGCGGCCATTCATGAGATTGATATCGCCACTGGCCGCATGCGTGTATTTGCCAGCGGTCTGCGCAATGCCAATGGCCTGTCCTGGCAACCGCAAAGCGGGGCTTTGTGGGCTGCAGTCAATGAAAGGGATGAACTTGGCAATGACCTCGTGCCCGACTATATGACCTCGGTGACTGACGGCGCATTCTATGGCTGGCCCTATAGTTATTTTGGCCAGCATGTGGATGTACGTGTGAAACCGCCCAGGCCTGATCTGGTTGCCAAAGCCATCGCCCCTGACTATGCCCTGGGTGCGCATACGGCGTCGCTTGGCCTGACTTTCTATAACGCAAAAATGCTGCCAGAGCGTTATGCAGGTGGTGCCTTCATAG
Organism: Undibacterium sp. Tian12W; assembly: GCF_049339405.1. Lineage (NCBI taxonomy): Bacteria > Pseudomonadati > Pseudomonadota > Betaproteobacteria > Burkholderiales > Oxalobacteraceae > Undibacterium > Undibacterium sp. Tian12W. Next base: position 104,562 of record NZ_JBMPPK010000011.1, on the reverse strand, counting down.
GCCAGCATGGTTCGTGGAACCGCCAGCCGCATAGCGGCTATAAAGTCATCTTCGTGCCATTTGTCAATGGCAAACCGGCAGGCACCCCGCAAGATGTGCTGACAGGTTTTCTGACTGCCGATGGCAAGGCCAGAGGCCGCCCTGTTGGTGTCGCTGTGGATACTGCGGGTGCAGTGCTGGTAGCAGACGATGTCGGTAATATTATCTGGAGAGTGACTGCAAAATAAGTCAGGTGGTACTCTTACAGCAGGGTATTTATAGAATGTTGTTACGCTGTGGCAGTTTGCTTTTGATCCTGCAAACTGCCGAGAGCATACGCATACTGACGGGTAAATTCTGCACCCAGCAAGAAAATCTGGGCCGAGTAATACACCCACAACAAGATCGCGATCATTGATCCGGCTGCACCAAAGCTGTTGGCGACACCGCTATTGCCTATGTACAGGCCTATCGCATATTTACCTGCATGGAACAGGCCGGCCGTGCCCAGCGCCCCCACCCAGACATCATTCCACGACAGCCGCACTTGTGGCAGCATCTTGAAGATCACCGCAAAAAGGCTGGCAATGACCGCAAAGCTGGTCATTGCGGACAGAGGCAGGAACACCAGGGAAATAGCAATCTGGCTACCGCTCCAGTAATACTCAAGCGCCGCCAGTACGGCATTGATGACCAGTGACACCAGCATCAGAAATGCCAGTACCAGCACCAGGCCAAATGAGAGCAGGCGGGTACGCAGCAAATTCCAGATGCTGCTGTCGGTTTTACGTGGCACTTGCCAGATTTCATCCAGGCTTTCCTTGAGCTCGGCAAAGACACTGGTGGCACCCACCAGCAATAATCCACTGGCGATCAGGGTTGCCAACCGTCCTTCGGATTCATTGCGTGCACCCGCCAGCATGGCCTGTATGGCCTCGGCACTGGTGTGCCCGACCAAGCCTTGCAACTGATGGAATAACTGTCCCTGTGCTGCTTGCTGGCCATAGAAAAAACCGGCAATGGCGAGTACCAGTATCAGAATAGGCGCCATCGAAAACAGCGTGTAGAAAGCCAGTGCCGCGCCCTTGCTAGCGGCGCGGTGGCGTAGCCATTCACTCAGGGTACGCTGCAGAATACGGACGATGTCCGGCAACAGCAGTGGCAGGGAAATGCCACGTTTCAGCAGCGACCCGAGTGTGGAGAGCAAAGGCTTCAGAGTCGCTCGCCGCGGATCACACGAACCAGTATCATGACGATAGCGATGACCAGCAGGATATGAATAAAGCCACCGATGGTGTAAGCCGACACCATGCCAAGCAGCCACATGATCAATAAAATAACAGCGATGGTATAGAGCATGATTTTTTCCTTTAAGAGTGCGCAAGCTTGATGCTCAGGCACAGGGTTTAAGAATGCTGCATCCAGACAGATAAACAAATTGTTTTGAAGCGTGTTGAAGCTCTTTTTTAAGCTCTTCTTGACGCTGTTCTTGATTCTCCTGCTACTCAACAATTTGCTCACTATTTTTTTGTCTGAAGCACATCTGCATCGTGATGCACGGCCACTTCAACGTCTGTTCGCCAGCGCACGGACGCAGGGGAGAAAAATTGCCATCATGATGTCAGTTAATTCTTACTGATGAGCTTGTTGACAAAATCTGATCAAAAAGCGCAGTGAATAAACTGGATGAAAAAAGAGCATTTACGCAAGACCACTCCAGCACAAACGGTGGCCCACAAGGTAGGCGCATGAAAATGCAAATCTTCATACAAATACTGTAATGGGTCGCTGGAGTGGTTTTGGGTAAGTGCTTGTTTGTTCATCGCCTGCTCATCGTCTGCTCATCGTCTGTTCTCTCTGAGTACGCCAGCGCACAGATCAAGTCTCTGCAAAACGGCAAGCTGTTGGATATGTGCAAATAAAAAGAATCCATCATGCCTGCTGCTCCTACCAGTCCCATACAACCTGTCACTGAGGTGGCAAGCAAAGTCATCAGCCGTGAGGCTGCCAATGATCCGGCCCGCATGCCTGCACGCATCCTGCAAACTGCGCCTGGCGTACTGCAATTTTCTGGTACCTGGACAGTCTGCCAGCTCGGCAACGTCATGCGCCAGCTTGATGGCCTGCTCATGCGGCATCCAGATAGCGTCGAGCTGCACGGAGAACAAATACAAAAGATAGACAGCATCACGGCCTGGGTCTTGCAAGCTCGCTTGAAAAAATTACGTGACAGCGGTGTGCAGATCAGCATGCAAGGCTGGCCAGCGCAATACCAGCAAATGCTGGATGGGCTGGGCCCACTGCCGCAGGATACCAGTCCCGTCGTTGAAGCACCGGGCAGGCTAGAGAAAATCGGCAGGGCTACGGTGGAGGTATTCAAGGACAATCTGGCTCTGCTCGCCTTCATCGGTGAAACTGCTGTCAGCCTGCTGGGCGTGCTGCTGCACCCGCGGCGCTGGCGTGGCCGCGCTATCTTGCACAATATCCAGCTGGCAGGTTTTGAGGCGCTGCCCATCGTTGGCGTGACTTCTTTTTTGCTCGGTATAGTCATTGCCTACCAGGGCGCTGACCAGCTCAAGCATTATGGCGCCAATATCTTTGTCGTTGAATTGCTGGGTTACGCCATGCTGCGAGAATTTGCCCCGCTGATCACTGCTATCATTATTGCCGGGCGTTCTGGTTCTGCCTATGCGGCACAAATAGGCACCATGGTCGTGACAGAAGAAATCGATGCCATGCAAACCCTGGGCATCAAACCCATGGAACTGCTGGTCCTGCCCAAGTTGATGGCCCTGATGCTGGCGCTGCCTTTGCTGACCCTGTTTGCTGATCTTATCGGCATCATCGGTGGCATGCTCATGGCGGCCAGCCAGCTTGATGTCGGCATGCATGAATTTATCGATCGCTTTGCCACCGAAATACCGCTCAAGACCCTGCTCATAGGCCTGGGTAAATCGCTGGTGTTTGCGATGATCATCGTCATCATTGGCTGCTATCAAGGATTCCGCACCAAGGGCAATGCCGACAGCGTCGGCCGCCAGACTACCCGTAGTGTGGTGCAGGCGATTTTTATTGTCATCGTGCTGGATGCGGTGTTTTCGGTCATCTTTAATTTGCTGGGACTTTAATGAGCGCAAACCAGTCCACCAACCCGGCGCAAGAGTATGAATACGCCATCGACATGGAGCAAGTGTGCACCCGCTTTGGCGACAAGATCGTGCATCAAGGCCTGGACCTGCAGATACGCCGTGGCGAGATTTTCGCTATCGTTGGCGGTAGCGGATCAGGCAAATCAACTTTGCTGCGTGAAATGATTTTGTTGCATAAGCCTGATTCAGGCACGGTCAAAGTGCTGGGCCTGGATCTTGCCGGTGTTAGCGATGAGCAGGCCAGCTCTTTACGACAGCGCTGCGGCGTGATGTTTCAAAAAGGTGGTTTGTTCGGCACCCTGACCGTTGCAGAAAACATAGGCCTGCCTTTGCGTGAACACAGTGAGCTCGATGATAAAAGCATCAATGATGTCGCCGCCCTGAAGCTGGCACTCAGTGGTCTGAAGCCGGAGGCTGCCGGCCTTTATCCGGCTGAATTAAGCGGCGGCATGCTGAAGCGGGCGGCACTGGCCAGGGCACTGGCGCTGGACCCGGAACTCCTGTTCCTTGATGAACCAACCGCTGGCCTCGACCCGGCCAGTGCCGGTGGGCTTGATAGCCTGCTGCGTCATTTGCATGAGCTATACCAGCCCACCATCGTCATGATTACCCACGACCTGGATTTGCTATGGCAAGTCACACACAGAGTTGCCGTGCTGGGCGAAGGCAAGGTGCTCGCGGTAGGCAGCATGGAAGAATTATCGCAACTGCAGCACCCCGTCATACGCGATTATTTTGATGGCGCCCGTGGCCGGGCGGCACAGCAGCAATCTGAGCAGAAATCAGGTCATGAAGGCGATGCCAGGAATGAAGAAAACAAGCAACTGAATCAACAAGAAAATCAACATCAGCACACACAGGAAAACCCATGGAAACCAAAGTAAATTATACCGCCGTCGGTGCCTTTGTCCTGGCCCTGGGCGCGTTGCTGATCGCTGCCGTGCTGTGGCTGTCAGTCGGGCTCGGCAAGCGCCAGCAAACCATTTTGTATCAATCCATCGTCAGTGAATCGGTGGCAGGCCTGAACCTGGATGCGCCAGTCAAATACCAGGGCGTGAATGTCGGCAAGGTGCGTAATATCAATCTTGACCCTGGTAATCCACAACAGGTACAACTGGTTTTCTCCATCATCGCCGGTACCCCTATCAAGACTGATACCCTGGCCGTGCTCAAAACCCAGGGCCTGACTGGCATTGCCTATGTAGAATTAAGCGGCGGCTCACCGACAGCGCCGCTGTTGCAGGCCAGGGAAGGCCAGACTTATCCGCAGATACCAACCAAACCATCCCTGAGTGCCAGATTGGAAAATGTCCTGAGTGCAGTGCTGGCCAATCTTGACCGTACAGCCGCCAATGTCAATGCTGTCCTGAATGATGAAAACCGTGCCGCCTTTGGCAAAATCCTGCATGACACCTCAGCCGTCATGGATGCTCTGGCTTCACAAAAAAATGCCATGCGGATGGCCATCAGCAATGCTGCCATCACCACTGCCAATACCGCCCAGGCCAGTGCCAAGATCGATGGCTTGTTCCAGCGCGTAGGCAAGAGCGCCGATGCCCTTGCCAGCATGGCCGACAAGGCTGGCCAGGCCAGCGACAGCACCAGAAAAGCCGCAGATGAATTTGGTGGCGGTGTACGCCAGTTGAGCAGCGATACCTTGCCAGACCTGCAAAGATTGATGGCGGAGCTGACTACGCTGTCCGCTTCCATGACCCGTCTCATAGAGCAGACAGAACATAATCCCAGCAGCCTGATCAGAGGGCGGCAAGCACCACCGGCAGGGCCGGGCGAAACCAAATGAAGCTAAATAAAACTAAATGCGAAACTAAGGGAGCGACACCATGAAACACTTACCCGCAAGCAGCCTCATACCTGTCCTGGCGCTCGCCCTGACGGCCTGTTCGGCCCTGCAGCCTGCAAATGTGCCACCAGTGGCAGTTTACCGGCTTGAGGCAAGCGCACCCGGCAGTTCAGTCGCACCCGCCAATGTGACAGCCAGTATCCTGGTTGGCAATATCCGTGCGGCAGCCGGCTTTGATACCAGCCGCATGCTTTACACGCGCCAGCCGTTTCAGGTAGAAGAATTCCAGCAAAGCCAGTGGCAAAAACCACCCGCTGCGATGCTCATGCCCCTTGTGGCAACAGCTCTGGAATCGACCGGCATGTTCAAGGCTGTTCTGCAGGCCCCCAATGCGACGCTGACGACTTACCGCCTGGACCTGGAGCTGCTGAGCCTGCAACAGGACTTCAGCAGCAAACCCAGCCACGTCCAGCTCAAGCTGCGCGCCCATTTGTCAGACCGCCAGAGCCAACAGGTCATTGCCTGGCGTGAATTCAGTATCAGCATTGCCACGACAAGCGAAGATGCTTATGGCGGCGTGCTCGCCAGCAATCAGGCGGTAGCCCAGGTCTTGCAGCAATTGCGGGTATTTTGTGTAGAACAGATTACGCTGGCAGCGCAGACAAGAAAAAAGCAGCCTTGATACCTGGCTGCTTTTGATGAGGGAATCAGAAGCTCTGGAGAATCTCCAGAGCTTGCCCGTTCAGGATTTCAGGATTTGCGGCTGCACAGCAAGCCTACCAGCAGGCCGACTGTAGCGGCAGTACCCAGCGTGCCCCATGGGTGTTCCTTGACATAGTTATCGGTAGTTACCGCCACCTGTTTGCCAGCAGCGATCACGGATTGCTGTGCATCTTGTGTCATCTGCATGGCGGTATCGACCATCTTCATGCCGCGTGCGCGCATTTCATCGGCTTTTTCGCCGGTCAGTGCAGCCGCTGCAGTAAACAGGCCTTGTGCGTCTTTGAGCAATACTTTGATGTCTTTGTTGACAGATTTGAAGTCAGATTCGAGCATGATAGTTTCCTTTATCTAGAGGGAATTAAGGGTTTAGTGTCTGAGACTGCTTGTTCACTTTGTTGCCAGGGTGCTGCCATATTCCTGTTGCTGTTTACTCCAGCAGATCTCTCATGTCATCTGCATGTTCTTCTTCCTTTGCCATGATGCCGACCAGCATCTGCCTTGTCGTCGGATCGCTGTCACCGATTTTTGCCAGCATCTGGCGATAGGATTCTATGGCGACCCGTTCGGCGATGAGGTTGGCTTTGATCATTGATGCCAGGTCTTCGGTATCGTCATATTCGGCATGGCTGCGCTCAGTCAGCGAAGCCGGGTTGAAGTCAGGTTTGCCATTCAACTGGACGATGCGTTCTGCCAGCAAATCGGCGTGTGCCTGTTCTTCTGCCGCATGCTCCAGGAACTCTGCCTTGACAGGACCATTGTGTATGCCAGACACCGTGTAGTAATGGCGCTTGTAGCGCAGCACGCAGACCAGTTCGGTAGCCAGTGCACCATTGAGCATGGCGATGACTTCTTCGCGATTGCCTTGATAGCCATTGGTCACTGCACCGTCATCAAGATTCCTGGCTGCTGCGCGGATGGCTGCGGTGTCCATGCCATTGCGTAGATTGCTATTGATTTCATGCATGATGTTTTTCCTGTTAAATTAAGCTTGAAATACCCTTGAATTAAGTTTATTAAGGATGTGAAAGACAGCTAGTTGAAGCAAATTCTTTCGCCTTGCCTACTTTATAAGCCTGTGCCACGATGATTTCAGTACGCTGGCGTACATAGAGCGATACCAATTTGCAGTAGTCTTGAGGCTGGCAAAAAAAAAGATCATCCATGAAATCCAACAATAAAATATTGCGTATCAGCCTCTGGCTACTTTCTGGCATCGTCGTCGTGTTTGCCGTTGCCGTGGTGATCCTGCTCAATATGGACTGGAACCGCGCAAAACCCTGGCTCAACGAGCGCGCTAGTGAAGCAATGGGGCGGCCTTTCAGCATACGTGGCAACCTGGCACTCAGCTGGGAAAAACAACTCAGCGGGCCTGAGACCGCGACAGGCTGGCGCGGCAAAATACCGTGGCCACATCTTCAGGCGCAAGATATCCATATAGGCCAGCCGCCAGATGGCCAGGATGCTAAGGATGCGGCATCAAAGGCCACGGCAAAAGTCACAGAAAAAGTCACAGAAAAAGTCACAGAAAAAAACAACGTAAAACCCGTAGCCGTGACACCTGTAGAAGAAGACATGGCGCAGATCAATGAGGTCTCGTTTTCGTTGAACCCATTGGCTCTGCTCGACAAACGTCTTGAGGTACCCTTGCTGCGCTTTCAGGACAGCAGTCTGTCACTGCAGCGCTTTGCTGACGGCAGCAATAACTGGACCTTCAAAAAAAGTACCAGTGCGTCCCCATGGCGGCTGGAATTGCGCAGGGTGGTACTTGCTAAGGGCAAGCTGCATTATGTGGATGCCATCCGCCATGCTGATATCAATGTCGATATAGAGAGCCTGGCCACAGAAGCCAATTACGGTATCAGTTGGAAGCTACAGGGTAAGCTATATGGTGAAGCCGTCACTGGCAGCGGCAAGGCGGGTGCTATCCTGAGTCTGCAGCACCAGACTCAGCCTTTCCCCATCATGGCGCAAGTGCAAATGGGCCAGACCAAGGTTAGTGTTGAAGGCAGTGTCACCAAACCCAGCGAGCTGGCCGCAGTCGATATGCAATTGCAGATCACCGGTAACAGCATGGCGCGCCTGTATCCGCTGACAGGTTTGGTCTTGCCTGAGACCCCGGCATACAGCACAGCAGGCCGCCTCAGTGCGACCCTGGGCAAAATCGACAATCACTGGAAATATGAAAAATTCACAGGCAAGGTAGGCACCAGCGACCTCGCTGGCAGTCTTGATTACCAGACCAGGAGGGCCGACAAACAGCGCCCCCTGTTACAAGGCAATATGAGTTCCCAAGTACTGCAATCTGCCGATCTGGGACCGCTGGTCGGTGCCGACTCCAATGCCAGCAAGGCCAAGCGCGGCATGGCTGCGGTCCAACCAACGGACAAAATCTTGCCGGTAGAAAATTTCCGTACCGAACGCTGGCGCAGTATTGATGCAGACGTCAATCTGAGCGCCAACAAACTGATACGCCAGAAAGAGCTGCCGATACACAAACTGCAAACCAGGTTGATACTGAAGGATGGTGTCATCACCATGCAGCCACTGAGTTTTGAATTGGCAGGTGGCCAATTGCAGGCATTCATTACCCTTGATGGCAGTGGCGGTGCCAAGAACAAAGTAAATGAAGAGGACAGTGAAGAGACCAAGGCGCATGCCATACGGGCAAAAATGCGGCTCACTGCCAGGCATATACAGTTGCAAAAATTTATCCCCACACTGGCCGCATCGAAGCTGACAGTAGGCGAGATCAATGCTGACGGTAATCTGACTGCCACTGGCAATTCCGTAGCTGTCCTGCTCGGGTCTTCGAATGGTGAACTCAGCAGCATGATAGACCATGGCTCGGTCAGCAAACTCTTGCTGGAAGAAATGGGGCTGAATATAGGCAATATCATCCTGACCCGCCTGTCCGGTGACAAGCAGGTCAAACTGAATTGCATGCTTGCTGATTTTGCCGTGACCGATGGGCAAATGAATGCACGCAGCTTCCTTATTGATACCGACGAAGCCTTGATCGATATCAGCGGCAGTATCAATTTGCAGAAGGAAGATCTGGACCTGACCATCAAACCCAATAGCAAAGGCTTGCGTGTGTTCTCCTTGCGCGCACCTTTATATGTGCGCGGCTCATTCTTGCATCCACAAGTGTCGGTCGATAAGGGCGTGATGGCCTTGCGTGCTGGCGGTGCCATAGGTCTGGCCTTGCTGACCCCATTTGCCGCGCTACTGCCCCTGGTAAGTGCCGGGCCGGATCAGCCCAGCGGTTGTGAGGCTTTACTCAAAACAGCGAAAAAGTGAACCTGTGAATTAAGCTTGCAATACAAGGAATCAATATAAAAAAATAACAGTCTTTGCAAAAAGACTGTTATTTTTTTGGGAGGAAGCAAGTTACTTTAACAACTTGCTTCAGCTTTACTTCAGTAAGTTATTTAATACCTGCTGCTCCTGATCATGCTGGCAACTTCACGGGTCTCGGCCAGCACATCATTGACGGCCATTTGCAGCGTGTATTTTGCTTCTTCTGCTTCGCGTACCGATTCCGGCGTGCGTATCAGATGACGGCTGCGCTTGTTGAGGGCTTTTTCATATACCTTGAAGGCAAATTGCATTTCTGTGTAATCCATGGTGTTCTCCTGTTCTCTTGATTGTTAGCTTATTAGCTCATCATCACTTCATGTTTTCGTGCTGTAATGGGCGCGCACTGAATCCACCCAAATTTCGTCTGCCATGTCTGGCCATTGGTCGGGATCAAAGCCAGGCGCACTGTCGAAATGGCTTTTCTCTATGTTCAAGATGAAGCGTTTATTGACTGTGTCCAGCGCCAGCGCAGACCACGGTATGGCAAACAGTTTTTCGCCTATACCCAGCAAGCCGCCGTGAGCAACGACCACATAGGCTATCTTTCCGGTATGAGTATCAAGCATGATTTCTTTGACTTCACCCAGATTTTCATCAGCGTGGTTGACGACATTGTCACCTGTCAGAGTACGTGCGCCCATCAAACCAGGGCCAGGGCCCTTATGCGCATTGTTGCCTTGGCCTGTATCGTAAATGTTGGAATTAATATCAATCATTATCTTTTCCTTCAAAGCATTGGAGCTTTCAGTATGTGCGTGGCAATGGATGTGATCAGTTCGATAGCGCACAAAGAAAATAAATTTTTAGCGCCGGTTTGAACTACCGGAAAGAGATAAGCAAGGAGAGACCTTGTGGGAAACAATCTATGAGTCTTGCAATGAAAATTTGTAATTCATTAACGAAAATGGCGCCACAAAAGCCTTAGCCTGTAGCGCCAATTTATTCTATTCATTTATTCTATTCATCATCCACAAAAACGAAATGCTGCTGTTCATAGACCAGGGTCGTCATCCTGACCCCTGCGATCTGTGCCTGCAGCGCTTCGTCATGCAGTCAAACGGTCATGCCGTAGTAGCTGTGTATGGAATCTGCCCAGGCCTGGTTTGCCATATCTGGCCATTGATCAGAATCAAAGCCAGGCGCATTTTCAAAACGGCTCTTTTCTATGTTCAGGACAAAGCGTTTGTTGATAGTGTCCAGCGTCAGTGCAGACCACGGTACCGCAAACAGTTTTTCGCCTATGGTCAGAATGCCACCAAAAGCCACGACCGCGTAGGCAACACGGCCAGTGCGCATGTCCAGCATGATTTCTTTGATGTCACCTAGATTTTCATCGGCCTGATTGACTACATTATTACCCGTAAGAGTGTTGGCACCCATCAGTTCAGGGCCTGGACCTTTATGACCATTGGCTGGGTCACTAGGGATGTAAGTACTTGAAGTAGTATCAATCATTATCTTGTCCTTCTGGGTGAGTAGAGAACAGAGCATGCGCGCACATGCAATTCTTAACAGTTCGATAGCACACATAAGAAGAACTTTTTGACAGCAATTTTGAATATATCCTCGCATGCTTGTCCTTGACCTGATCCTTCACTGGCCAATTTGTTGAAAGAACAAGCCGTGGAGCACAGTTTATGCAGATACTGACGACGATAATTCTGCAGGAATGTGAATTCATATTGCATACGGTCAAACATTGCTAAATACGGTTTTCCATCAGGCAATTCTCTTATACCTTTCGGTCTAATGCAGTAAATAAATTCCGGCAAGCATCGCGTCAAAAAAATAAAAACATGACAAGAGTTCAGCGTGCAGGACATTTGATACTTGATTTTGCTATTTTATTTATATAGTTTCGCGACCGGGGCAGGGCAATGAAGACGACGTTGAAAACCAGACTCATGCTGGTGATGGGTATCATGAGTACATTCATGCTGTTGTTGGGGCTGACAGGTCTGTATGCGATGAAAGCCTCGCATGACAGCTTGAAAAGTAGCCATGAAGAGCGCAGCCTGGGCCTTTATAAACTCGCCAATATGGACAAATTATTATTGGCAAACCGGCACGCCATCCTGGCAGCGCTGGCAGAGCCGGATGCCGGAAAACTCAGGACGGGTGCCGATACCATAGAACACGACAGTCGTACCATAGAGCAGTTATGGCTGGATGTTGCAACACTCCCCATGTCCACGGATGCGAGGAAAAAAGCTGACGAACTCAGTGCAGCACGGCTCAGCTTTGAGCATGCCGTGACCCTGCCCGCGATCAAGGCCATGCAGGCCGCAGACATGGCCAGCCTTCGCGAAATCAACCAGGCTGCAGACAAACTCAATGGCCCCGTCATCAGCGCCATGGACAGCTTGCGCACCCTGCAACTTGATGCACTCAATAAAGAATACGGCAGCGCCGAGGCTGACTATGCCAGGATAAGCAATCTGATGTGGGCCGCCATAGTCCTGGGCCTGGCGCTGTCAGCAGCACTGGCTTATTTCCTCATCCATGTGATCTACCAGCAGCTCGGCGGTGAGCCTGCTTATGCAGCGCAAATAGCCAGACAAATAGCAGATGGTGATTATGCTGTCAGTATCACACCAGATGTGCATGACGATGCCAGTTTGCTGGCCTCACTGCAGCAACTGCAAAGAGGGCTGGAAAAAATCGGCAAGGACATGCATCTCCATACTGGCAGCATTGTCAGGACATCCGTGCAAATACAGAGTAGCAATGCGCAACTGTCCTCACGCATGGATCAGCAGTCCGCCTCGCATACGCAGATTAGCCTGGCCGCCCGGGACCTCAGCACAACTATACGCCAGAATTCAGAGCAGGCGCGCCAGGCAATGCAGCTTGCTGACGAAGCCAGCGAACTTGCCAATAAAAAAGCGCAGGCGGGCAGCGGGGCAATGGCTGCCATGACAGAATTGCGGCATGCCTGGGACAAGCTGGACACCAACATCCAGGTCATAGATGAACTTGTTTTTCAGCTTGATACCGCAGTGCTCAGGAGTACGGTAGAAGGCAAGGCTGTTGAGGTGGCAGAACGGGTTGAGGGCAGCGATCTGCACTTTGCCACCGTCGCATCTGAAGTGCGCGGCCTTGCACAAGGCGCTGCCTGTGCCGTGCATGAAATCAAGAACCTGCTCAATGAGTCATGGGAAAGCCTTGACCGCGCTGGCAGGCTGACCAGCCAGAACAATGCCGATGCAGAAAAGTTGCTGTTCGCCCTGCAGCATGCGAATAAGCTCATGGCAGGAATCGATGGCGCAGGCAAAAAACAGGAAGCAAACCTCAGACAGATCAGGCATGCCGTCAGTGATCTCGACTATGCCAGCCGCAAGGACGCTATCCTGCTCGGCACCGCCATGACAGCTGCAAAATTAATGGAACAGCATGCCAGCCATCTGACGCACCTGAGTAATGGATTCAAACCTGGCGCAGGGCACAAGGCGAAGTCGCAATTGCAGGTGGTCAGTGCAATGGTGACCGAGCATGTGTCACACAAACGCCCGGACTTGCGTATCGTGCGTACCTGAGCCCTGATTCTTGCAAGCAGTGTTTGTTTCGCCGGCGAGTGTCATGTCACCCAGCGCTGGCCGCAGGAGTCCCCTGCCGTGCCGTGGAGACAACGGGGCTAGCGTAGAGGAAAGAAGAATTTCTCAGGCTTGCCTGCATGTAGTCCTGCGATTTCCATCGAAAAATATTTTTAAAAATAGCTTGCAAATAAGTAGTGCGCTATTTAAAATGCAAAGCATGAAAACCGCAAACGTCAAATCAGCAGCAAAAGCAGAGCAAGCCGCAACGCCGCAACTCGGTGACCAGCTTTGTTTTGCCCTGTATTCGACTTCGCTGGCCATGAATAAGCTGTACCGCAAATTGCTCAAGCAAATGGGGATCACCTATTCGCAATACCTGGTGCTGATGGTCTTGTGGGAACAGGATGAGCAAATCGTCAATGACATAGGCGAGCGCCTGATACTGGATTCAGCCACGCTGACGCCCTTGCTTAAACGCATGGAAGCGCAGGAACTGATCACCCGTGTCAGGTCAGTAGCAGACGAGCGCCAGGTCATCATATCACTGACCAAAGCAGGCAGTGATTTACGCAAGCAGGCAGCCAGTTTGCCAACTTCGGTCTTGTGTGCAACAGAATGTTCAGCCGATGAGGCGCGTGACCTCAAGCAAGAGATATTGAACCTGAGGGCGGCATTGATGAAGAATGTGTGAGGGTAGTTCAGAGATTTTTTGAATATTAAATATATAGTGTGCTATTTAATAGTTTGTTATGTTTATTTGTGCTGATTTGCATTGATGGCGTAGGAGCGGCTTTAGCAGCGAATGCTTGATCACTATGAATAATCGACACGGCTGAATGTTCGCGGCTAAAGCCGCTCCTACGGGATATTACAGACATGGCTGATGTTGAAGAGATAGCTACTGGCACTTTAAGCATGGGCGATTTTGTCTGCCCGGGAGTTTGTTACATCTTCAGCAGTTTTGCAAATATATAGCGCACTATTTAATAGTTAATTATTTAAATTCATGGCTAGAAAAGTCTGGAAAAAGATTTTAGCAAGAAGAAAGAAAACCAGTTTGTAGCACCCCAACGTAGTCACCGCGCAGTACTCACACTGCCATAACATGAAAAGGAAATGACCATGACACACCTGAAATCCCTGCTCGCTGCAACAGCCATCAGCCTCTCCATCAGCAATGCCTTTGCAGCAGGCAGCCCCGGTGTTGAGCTGACTACCCAGGCCTTCTTGCAAGCGCTGGAAGCGGGAGGCGGCAAGCCGCTGGAACAATTGCCAGTAGCTGATGCACGTGGCGTACTGGTCGGTGCACAGGCTGGCGTCAAGCTGACATTGCCTGCTGCCGATGTATCTGAAAAAATCATCAAGGTCGATGGTGGCGACATCAAACTGACGATCGTGCGCCCGGCTGGCATCAAAAAAACCTTGCCCGGCTTTATGTATTTTCACGGTGGTGGCTGGGTACTCGGCGATTATCCTACCCATGAAAGACTGGTGCGCGACCTGGTCGCAGAATCTGGCGCGGTTGCCATCTTCGTCAACTACACGCCTTCACCAGAAGCTGGTTATGGCGTTGCCATCCAACAGGCTTATGCCGCTACCAAGTGGGTCGCTGAACACGGCAAGGAAATCCAGGTTGATGGTAGTCGTCTGGCTGTCGCAGGCAACAGCGTAGGTGGCAATATGGCGGCGGTGGTCAGCCTCATGGCCAAGGACAAGGGCGGCCCCAAACTGCGTTCACAAATTCTGTTGTGGCCGGTAACAGATGCCGACTTCAATAATGAATCCTATAAGCAGTTTGCTGATGGCCACTTCCTGACACGCAATATGATGAAATGGTTCTGGGACAATTACACGACTGACGCAGCCAAACGTCAGGAGATTTACGCATCACCATTACGTGCGACTAATGAGCAATTGACAGGCCTGCCACCAGCCCTGATACAAACCGCAGAATTCGATGTCCTGCGCGATGAAGGCGAAGCCTATGGCCGCAAACTCGATGCCGCAGGAGTCAAGGTCACGACAGTGCGCTACAAGGGCATGATTCATGATTTTGGTTTGTTGAATGTGCTGGCTAAAGTACCGGCAGTGCGCTCAGCGATGCTGCAGGCAGGTAGTGAGTTGAAGGCGAGTTTGAAGTAAGGGATATTTGAACGTCGGTAATTCTGTAGGTTGGGCCGGGCCTCGCCAGGCTAAGCTTCACCAGCCCAACACTGGGCGGTTGACTAACGTATACGTTTACCATTGGCACAGTGTTGGGCTGATAACCCGTAGCCCAACCTACAAGCTGCTAGTGCGCACGGTGCATTACCCTACAAAATCGTAATTCCAATGTTGTAGGTTGGGCCGGGCCTCGCTAGGCTAAGCTTCATCAGCCCAACACTCGGCGTCCAAATGACGTACACGTTTGCAAATGCTAAGTGTTGGGCTGATACCCAATAGACTAACGAGGCCCGGCTCAACCTACGTGCTAATGGTGCGCACGGCGCACCCTACAAATGCCCGGCAACGAAGCAGAGATTCGCAACAACCTCACCGCTTGAACGCCAACAACAAAACCCCGCCCGCCACCATGCCTATACCTGCCCATTCCCGCAAGGATGGCCGTTCATCCAGAAACGCAAAAGCAAATACCGCCACCAGCACCAGGCTGAATTTATCTACGGGCGCGACCTTGGATGCATCACCAAGCTTCAAAGCGCGGAAATAACATACCCATGAGGCACCCGTAGCCAGGCCAGACAAAGTCAGAAACAGCCACGTCTTGCCAGACAGCTCAAGCGGGTTTGCCCATTTACCGGCATACACCACAAACAGCGACAGCACGACGATGATGATAGCGGTACGGATCAGGGTGGCAAGGTCAGAATCCACGCCCTGTATGCCTATCTTGGCAAAAATAGCGGTCATGGCTGCAAACATCGCCGACAGGGCGGCCCAATAAAACCAGGCGTTGGATGTACTCATGGTTTGCCCCTGGCTTTCAAGTTTTGGATTGCGCCACGTTCAGCCTGTAAAAACCTGCGGCGGGATCATTTTGCACCGTCTCTGCTGTAATCGTCGCATTCTCGTCACTGAAATGCACAGGTGGCAGGGTGATGCCATTGATGACGGCTTGCAGTGTATAAGCGGGCCCGCTGCGCAAATTGTAGGGAATAAAGCCGCGTGACTGAGTGATTTCCTGCTCGAACAGGCCATGCATCTGGATGATGAAACTGACTGGCGGTGTACAGGTCTTGTACAACTGCATGAATGGTGGTGCGCTGCTGCCGCTTTCCACCACGCGCAAGACATAAGATTTGTTTTCCAGGTCCTGCTCGATCTGGGCGATATAAGCGGCGGTGTCGTTCAACTGCATCCTGTCTGACACGTATTCCCGGTTCTGGAAGTTGGCCTTGGCGAGGATGGTGCCTATGATATGGGTGGGGATCTCCAGCGTGTGGCCACTCTCTGTACGCGCCCAGTTCGCAATGACAAGGTCGCCTTTGTTGATGGTGAGAAACGCTTCGTAGCCAGTATTGTTGACTATGGTAATCGCCATGGGGAAACTCCTTGCTGAAGATAGACAGGCTCGGGGACAGGATTATTTTACCTTGTATTTTGATTAAGACAAGCCAGCCCCTTCATGCATGCGCAAGACATTGCGCATTTGCCTGACTTCTTCCAGCGGGCTGCGGCCAAACAGGCGCTTGAATTCACGGCTGAACTGCGAGCTGCTTTCATAACCCACGGTATTCGATGCGGTATAGGCATTCATGCCTGAACGTATCATCAACAGGCGCGCCTTGTGCAGTCGCATGGCCTTGATGTACTGGATAGGCGTGGTACTTGTGACCTGCTTGAAATGCAGGTGAAAGGCGGGCAGGCTCATGCCCGATTCACGCGCCAGACTATCGACATCAAGCTTGTCGCTAAAGCCATCGTGTATTTTGCGCAAGGCACGGGTGATTTTTTGAAAATGACTGCCCTGGCTCAATGCCGCCCGCATTGCTGCACCCTGTTCACCCATGAGGATGCGGAAATAAATTTCTCGCACGATGGCAGGTGCCAGTATCCTGGCTTCCAGCGGTGATGCCAGTGCCTGCAACAGGCGCAACACGGCGGCTGCCAGGGTATCATCCACCTCGGTGGCATACATGAAGGTGGGGGTAATTGTGGCGTTGGCAGGCACATCGGTTTGCAACTGCTGCGCTTCCTGCACTGCCAGTGCCAGTTCGGCTGCCAGCGTCTGTTGTATGCCCAGGTGTATGCCCAGCATCGGTTGCTCGGGGCTCGCCTCAGTGTCCGCTTCAAAAGGCATGGGAGCAGATACGACCAGGTATTGCCGCGCATCATAGGTGTACATCGCTTCACCCAGATAGGCCCGTTTGCGCCCCTGCACGATGATGCAGATGCAGGGTTCATACATCACCGGCGTGCGGCTGTAGGCTTGCTCGCTACGCATGAAATGCACATAGTCGAGTGCAGATGCAGTAAAACCTTCCTGCTGCGCCATGGTGGCGACCATAGTGGCCAGTTGCTGATTGATGTCGTCCTTGTTTTGCATGTTTTGCTTATATTTTGCTTGTATCTTGCTTGTGTGTTTTGCTTATGGATGACCAGAGAGGAACAGGCATTCATCATAGCAATAATCCTGGGCACTTTGCTCGCCGAATTGCTGCCAGAAATAGGATTAGGCAAGAATCAGAAAGTTTCCGGCATTTAGCTTATGACGCAGGCTGCCTATCATGGCTACATTCCGCAATCAGCGGTCATCCTTGAAAGGCAGATCATGAAACAAAAAACCTGGTTAATTACTGGTGCCACCCGTGGCATAGGCGCAGCCATCGCCAAAGCCGCACTCGATGCTGGCGACAAGGTCGTTGTCACTGGCCGCGATATCAACAAACTGCAAAGCCAGTTCGCCAGCTATGGTGACAAGGTGCTGGCACTGACACTTGACGTCAATGATGAAGCCCAGGCACAAGCAGCCGTCAAGGCAGCCTGCACACAGTTTGGCAGCCTCGATGTGCTGGTCAATAATGCGGGCTATGGTCAGCTGGGTCTGTTTGAAGAAATCAGCACGGCAGAGATACGCCAGCAATTCGACACCAATGTGTATGGCAGCATGAACATGGCCCGCGCCGCCTTGCCGGTGATGCGCGAGCAAAGACGCGGGCATATCTTTAACCTGTCATCAATAGGCGGTGTCGCCGGTTTTGAAAGCGCATCGGTGTACTGCGCCAGCAAGTTCGCCATAGAAGGTTTTTCAGAATCGCTGGCGCTGGAAGTGGCACGCTTTGGCATACACATCACCATCGTTGAACCTGGCTTCTTCCGCACTGATTTTCTGGATCAGACTTCGGTACGCTATGGTGATAAAGCCATCGCTGACTATGCCAGCAATGGTATCAACAGCCGTGAAACTTTTGCCAGCTACAATCACCAGCAAGCCGGTGACCCTGTCAAACTGGGGGCTGCTGTGGTAACCATCAGCAATCTGGCAGAACCACCATTACGTTATGCAGCAGGTTCAGACGCGATAGAGATTGTTGGTGCCAGCCTCGAAAAACACCAGCAAGAGTTGCAGCAATGGCGGGTCTTGTCGGTATCGACAGATGGGGATTTTGCGTAACGCAGGTATCGCAGTAGGGTGCGCCGTGCGCACCGTCTTTGAATCATGTTGAACAAAAACGGTACGCATGGCGCACCCTACAAAAGCACCTCTCCACTATCTTTGTCAAACTGACAAAATGTGACATACTGGCACGATGTTGTTGTGTAACGGTGACCAGGGAGAGGGTGGATGCAGCTTGTTTCATATCTATCAGCGCGTGCAGGAAAGTGGATCAAAGGCACCGCCCTGATCGCCAGCTTGCTTGCCAGTGGCATGATACAGGGTACAAGTCAGGCTGCAGGTCAGGCTGCAAGTCAGGCCGCCAGCGAGATCAACTGGTACGTCTTTCCCTTGCCACCCCTGTATATACCCGAGGGGCCGGGCAAGGGGGAGGGCATTGTTGATCTGGCCCTGCAACGCCATCTTATTCCCAACCTGCCGGGCTACCAGCACAAGTTCATCAACGTGCCACTCAAGCGTCTCGAGCTCATGCTCAGGGATGAAGGCAATGCATGCGCGCTTGGCCTGTTCAAAAATGCCGAGCGTGAAAAAACCATGGTTTTCTCCACGCCATTCTTTGCCCAGATACCACCCGGTGCCATGATACCGCGTGCGCAAATTGCCCAACTGCGCCCTTATCTGCTCGCCGGTGATAAACTCAATTTCAGCAAGCTGCTTGAAGACGAAGTGCTGACTGTCGGTGTGCAAAGTGGCCGCAGCTACGGGGCAGCGATAGACGATCTGCTGGCGACCTACAAAGGCAAGAAAAATATCTTTTTGAACAGCGCCCCAAATGCCGCAAAAAGCCTGTTCCAGATGAATGCCCTGGGCCGTGTCAACCTCATCCTCGGCTACCCGTATGAAGCCAATTTCCTCAACAACCGCGACAGTGTTGATTTTGTCGATCTAAAATTCTATCCGCTGCAAGAGCAACCGGCTTTCCTGTCCGGTTATGCTGCCTGTTCCAAAGGTCCGTTTGGCGAGCAAGTCATCGAGCAGATCAATACCATACTCGCCCGCCGCGACATACTCGAAGCCATCGCCGCCTATTACGAAGGCTGGTTGCCAGAAGATGCGCACCCACTGGCGCGCCAGGTGTTTAACCTGGCTTTTCCTGTCAAGGCAAGAGCACGTAAATAAAGCGGCCGATAAATAATCTTTGCAGGCGCAGACCTGCCACGTAATTGATTGTAGAATAATTACCCTCACTCCTTAACCTTAGCTATCCTACTTACTGGCTTATTCATTATGGCAAACGACACGACGACAATATTCAGTACTTCAAGCACACTTAACTGCATAGTCAAAACCGATTTTCAGACGTCAAGCACGCGCGTGATGGCGACCCGATGCCAATGCGCCTGCCGGGCTGGCGTTTGATGCCGATAATCAACTGTATTTTGCCGACAGCGGTACAGGATCCATCCGCATTGCCAGTGATACAGGGACGCGTGTCTTTGCAACCGGCCTTGGCAGGCCCAATGGCATCGCATTTGGCAGCGACAATCTTTTATATGTCGCCGATACCGGGGCCAATATGCTGAAAGTGATAGACCAGCAGGGCAAGGTGCGTGATCTGGCTGCCATCAACCGCCCCGTTTACATCAGTGCGCATGGCAATGATCTTGTGGTTGAATGCAATGACGGGTAGATCAGCAGGTATGATCAGAGCGGCAAAGGTGCAGTGTTCCACAAGCTGGCGACACCCTCCACCGGCTTGGCTATTGATGCCGAGGGTAATATTTATTTCGGTGGTAACTGGGACGATAAACATCGGCCCTTGATCCACAAGATAAGCAAAACTGGCCAGACCAGTGTGTATATGACTGGGCCATGGTCCCGCAAGTTCGATGTATTGGGTTTTACAAAAACGGGCTACCTGTTCTTTGCGCAAGGCAATGACATGATCCACTTGTGGCAATCAGAAGAGATGAGTTTCGCCAGGAGTGCTGCTTACCCTGGCTATGCCGCTGTCAGGCGTGATTTCAATTTCCCGCCAGGCTGAGGTCATGATGACTTTTGCCTCAGCCCCTGTTCACCATGCAACTTGACAGATTCGACCGCCAGTTACTCAATCTCGTGCAGCAAGATTCCAGCCTGGCAGCTGAGCGCCTGGCTGAACAGGTGCCGCTGTCACCATCTGCCATACAAAGACGCCTGCGCCGCATGCGTGAGCAGGGTGTCATCCTGCGTGATGCTGCAATCGTTGATCCGCTTAAAATTGGCCGTCCGAATTTTTTCATCGTCTCACTCGAAGTTGAGCGCGAACGGCCAGAACTGCTGGCGCAACTGCGCACCTGGCTCAATGAGCAGGAACATATACAGCAAGCCTTTTACGTCACCGGCGAAGTTGATTTTGTCCTCATCGTCACCGCACCCCATATGGAAGCCTTTGATGCCCTGATGTCGCGCCTCATGCAAGAGAATGTCAACGTCAGGCGCTTCACCACCAATGTCAGCCTGGGTCTGGTCAAGCGCGGTTTGACTATCCCTGTGCCACTCGACGAGGCTGAATAAATACAGCTCAGTCCTGGGTTTCACCTGACAGAGGCGTCGCCAGCATGGACGGGCGGTTGATGAATGTTTCATACCATGCCACCAGCCTGGGGCGACCATCCCTGAACCCGGGCAAGCCACGAAATTCCAGCCAGCTCAAGGATGTTGCCACGGCGATGTGGCCGATATGGACTTGGTCATCCACATCCAGCCCTTGCTCCAGCCAGTCATAGCTGGCCAGCAGCTTTTGCGTATGACCATCACGTAGCGGCGGGTAGCGCAGGGCTTCCGGGCGGCGCGAGGTTTCCCAGCGCACGGCGATGCCAGAATCTGCCATGCCCTTGGCCACCGCCTGCACCCGCAAGGCATGCCAGTGCGCCTCACCCTTGCGCGGGATCAAGGGCCTGCCAGTGTGCAGGGTATCAAGATATTCACAAATCACGTCAGAATCAAACAGCGGCGGCAAGCCGGGCCGAGCCAACACTGGCACCTTGCCCAAAGGGTTTTGCGCATACACAGCTTCATTACGATTGGTCGGGCTGGTTTCATGATGGATGACTTCTATCTGCCCGGCCAGGCCAGCTTCATGGGCGAATACCAATGCCTTGCGGGCATAGGGGGAATGGGTTTGGTAGAGTAGTTGCATAATGAAAGCGTCCTGAGTTTGCATGAAAATATAACAAGCCTGAGGGATATTCCACTGGCTGTGCTGAAAAGACATGCTAAATCAGAGTGTCTGAATTTTCCCCGCATTTGTCGCATTGTCCATGCGGCTTTTCTGCAATATAGCTTGTCTCACTCATGCGACTTGCCTATACTGAGCCAAGACCAATACCAATATCAATACCATAAAGGGAGACACCATGAAACGTTTCGCGCTGATTTTTCTGGCTTTGTTAAGTTCCATGATTTTTCCGAATGCCTATGCGGACAACCCGTCTGATGCTATCGATATGGTTGAAAAAGGTCTGGCCTATGTCAAGAAAAACAGTATTGAAGCGCTCATTAAAGAGGTCAATAACAAAAATCCTGAATTCATCAAAGGCGATCTTTATCTCGTCGTGCGCAGTCTGGATGGCACCACTCTCGCCCATCCCGTCAATCCCAAGCTGGTAGGCAAAAACATGATTGTCTTGCCAGATGCAGACGGTAAACTCTTCCGCAAGGAAATCGTCGAAGGCGCAAAATCCAAGGGCAAGGGCTGGGTCGATTACCGCTACAACAACCCCGTCACCAAACAACTGGAAAATAAATCCACCTACTATGTACGCAGCGGTGACTACACGCTCGAAGCAGGGATTTATAAAGGCAATTGATGCAGCATGCAGTGTTCAGACCTGGTGGGCGTAAAAGCCCTAGTTCAGTAGGGTGCGCCATGCGCACCGCTGTTTGCATACACCAAGAAAATCCCGGTGCGCATGGCGCACCCTACCTGGAGTTGATCATCAATTCCATGACACTGCAATACGCCTTGCAGTAGGTAAGACGTATCGCAATGCCTGCATGTACGCGGCATGTACAGCATCGATATTTCTCCCTCGTTTGCAACGCTCTCATGCGGCGCATTACAATGCGCCCTACGGTCACGGCATTAATGCGACAGACCGTTACTTCATTTGCCTGCACTTGTTAAAGCTAGTAAGATCGGCATCGCAATTATGGCTGGCACGGCAACGTCGGGTTGATACTGTGCGCAAATTTCACTGGAGTGTAGAGGATGTTTTATGGTACCAAATTCTTTGGGCAGGTTGAGTCCGTTGATCGTCACTTGCATATAGCGACACGATCCCATCATTTTTCTTTGATACCTCTGGTTTATCAGGGCAGCTATATTGTGATCGACAATACGCATGCCCTGCGTATTCCCATCAATTTCAAATCTATCGCCTTTGCATATTTGAGGTTGCTGATAGGTGCTGTGATTATTGTGTCGATTTTATCTATGTTGATCATATTGTCCGGCAGCCCAATCGACCGCGACGCATGGTGGTTTGTCGCCGCTTGCACGGGTGTGATAGCCCTGTCTTTCACCGTTGCCTACTACAGCTTTAAATTCGGAAAAGCAAGCGCAGAAAAAAAGGCGCAGATGATCGCATTCATAGAAAAGAACAAAGTAAGCATAGTCAAACTGGGGCCTATGCGGGTACATGCTTATTGAATAAAGATATGGCATAAGCCCTGCGTCTTTATGACACCGTCCTGAACTCACTTATCTCCAGACGTATCTTGTCTATTCCGCTGCGCCGTATGCCATTGGTAACCGATACCAGGCTCGCGTGGCTGGTCATGAAGCTTGGTTTCAAATATACCGCTGGCGGCAACGCTTCGGTCTTATTTATCTGCGACAAGCGGGTTTGCATTTCCTCAAGAGATATCACATGCCCGTCCCACAATATGCTGTCATCAAAATCTATAGCAATTTGTGTCACGGATATTTCCATCATGCCGTCGCAGCTAACATTTGCCAGGCTTGACAGTTTCCATAGCAACATATCCCGCTGCCTTGGTACCCCAATGAGCATTACCATTATCAGCACCAGAATAACGCCGATCAAGGGTGTCATATTCATGCCCAATAAACGATCACTGTCTTCGTCTGGTCTGGCTGAAGTTGAAAAAAACATGATGGCATCCTGGTGGAAGTGTGATGCTTTAGCATTACATTAATCTGTTGAGGATGCAAGTAGCATGTTCCTGATTTACAGGCATGGCAAAACACCAGTTGCCATGATGCGGGAAAAATACCCTCAATCTTCTTCCAGCTTCACTCTGCGTGCCGTAATCGTGAAATAATTTTCTTCGTCTTTTGCAAGTACATCAAAAGAGTACTTGAAGTCGATGATGATGTCCGGCATGTCTTGAAAAGGCTCAAAGGCAGTCAATTTTCCTTTGAGTTCTTTAATTTCCATTGGTCTGCCAAAAAAATTAGTGCTCCCCGTTACGCATGACAATGCTCTGGTGACATTGGCAGCCATGAATTCGCCCGAACTGTTTTTGCTCAACCAGTTACAAAATGCTCTGCTTTTGTCGTCTGCTCTGTCGTCTGCTCTGTCGTCTGCTTTATACTGCTTGCATACTCTTTGATACGAGAGGATATCGACATGGCGGACAAAGAAAGTAATGCTGCGGCTCTGATCGATTTTCAAGTCGCTTGAAAATGCTTTTAGCTGTTCGCAAAAAGCCGGGGCTGTCTTGTTGTCGGCGTTGGCGTTAATGCTTGCACATGCGCACAAGAGCAAGGCTGTGTATAGTTTGCTTGAAAATTTCATGTTGCCTGCTGATAGATATCTTTGATGCTTATGCGAAGTCGGCACGGTAAGGATGAGATGGGCACCATTAAGTGCCTTATGGAGCAGGCACTCATAAAAATACCCCGGAATGAGATTAACTCAGGCCGGGGTATTTTCAGCGTGCTGGCTTTTGAGCTTACTTCGCAACCGGCAAATCACCATGGCTGGCGGGAGACGCCGTTACCTCCAGGTCAGCAGACTGGCTGGCTGAGGCTGAGCTTTGCTCGGTGGCAGATGCAGCGACGTTTTCTGTACTGGCTGCCGTAATCGTATCGGCCAGGGTTTTGGGAGCTGGCACGGGGGCGAGCTGTAGAGGTAGCCCGCTGGCCAGCAGTTGTTTTTTCTCTGCTGGCAATTGCTGATACAGCTCCCATTGCCTGGTTTTTTGGGCAGTCTCGATTTTCTTGGCCTGTGCGTAGTTCAGGCGGGCAATCTGTTTTTGCTCTGGGCTCAGTTGCGCCCACAGTTCCATGCGCTTTTGTATGCGTTTTTGTTCTTCAGGTTTCAGGCCCGGGTAGCGGTCGGCGATGGTGATCCACTTTGCCTTGTTCTTGTCGTCAAGCTTGCCCCATTGGCTTAGCAGCGGGGACAGGGTCTTTTGCTGGGCTGCGCTTAATTGTGACCATTCTGCTTTGCCGACCAGGCGCGAGGCTGGTCTGGCATTGCCTGCGGCCAGTTTGGCGGCATTGCTGGCCTGCAGGCCGGCGACAGCAGCCTGCCCGGTTTCATGGATATTAAAAAACAGCAAGCCGGCCAAGGCCGTAATGCCCACAATAGCGCTCAGGCTGGCTATATCTATGGTGTTGTTCACTGGTTTCATGACGCCACTCTCGAATTGATCGAATCAGGATTACTGCAACAGGCCCTGAAATTGCGTTTGTAAAATCTCGCTTGTATGAACATGAGACCATATTGCAGAGATGAAGTTTCCTCCATTGTAAACTTCATTTGGATTTTCGTCAGCGTCACAGGGCATCGCGTTGAGCGCTGGCTGCTTGTTTCACGCATTAATCTGTCAATTAAAGCAATCAGTTCCATCACAGTGATAGCTTTGTGGGCACACTGAGATACTTATCATCCCTGCCCGACCTGATGCATGCTGTCGAATTTGTCCATTTCCATCTGCCACAGCCTGGCCTGCTCACGTAGCCAGGTGGTAAAGGCCAGCACCTCGGGCAGTGCCGCACTATCTTCCCGCAAGACCAGCAGGTTGTCGCGAGAGCTAGGGCAGATGGTATTGTTAGCCAGTATCAGGCTGCCAGCCTGCAGGCGTCTCCATGCTATCGACAGGCGGCCCAGGGCGATGCCCTGGCTGCGCTGGGCAGCTTCCAGCAAGACATCGGCATCGTTATAGGCTTGGCCTTGCAAGCTGAAGTCCTCAGGCAGGCCAGCGGCAGCCAGCCATTGGGCCGGGTCCAGTGACAGGTGTTGCAGCATCATTGATGCTGGCCACAGGCGCGCGTCTGTACCCAGCCTGCTCCTGAGTTCTGGCGATGTCACTGCCAATAAGCGGTCGGTGAACAAGGTCTCGCAAATCTGGTCTGTACTTTGCCTGGCACCGTGGCGTATCGCCACCATGGCCACACGCGGGGCAGGGCGCACCAGTGCGTAGTCGGTATCAATGATCAGGCGTATATGCGGGTGGGCCGCACTGAAGCTGGCCAGGCGTGGCAACAGCCATTCTTTGGCGATGGATGCCAGGGTGGAGATGTGCAGGGTCTTTGTTGCTGCATCTGCCGGTGGGTAAATCGCCTGGTGCAAGGCAGACAGGGGGCCGGCAAGGCGAGTCAGCAGGGCTGCGCCGTCATCGGTCAGGCTGACTTTGGGGCCCTGGCGCTTGAACAGGGTCAGGCTGCTCCAGTCTTCAAGCTGGCGTATCTGGCGGCTGATGGCACCCGGTGTCAGACTCAGTTCATCGGCAGCCTTGCTAAAACTGCCCAGGCGCGAGGCCGCCTCAAAGGCTTGCAGCGTGAACAGGGGTGGCAGTTTTCCTTGCATATTGAATTTTCCTCACTTTCATATTGCGAAAGTATCGTTTTTTGTCTGCCTATATTACGACAATAATTAGCCCATCGAAACTTGACAGAGGAAAGACCATGCAGGCGATCATCGTGAACCAGTTTGACGGGCCTGAGCAATTGCTTTTGCAGGATGTGCCTGCACCCACGCCCACAAGTGAGGTCATCGTCAATGCAGCATGGGCGGGTATCAATTTTGTTGATATCTACCAGCGTGAACGCCGCTACCCCGGCGTTAAACAGCCCTGGCCCATGGGCATAGAGGGCACAGGCATCGTCGCCAGCGCACCGGCGGGCAGCGGCTGGCACGCGGGCGACAGGGTAGCCTATACCACAGGTGTACAGGGCACTTATGCCAGCCAGGTGGCCGTGCCTGCCGCGCATCTGATACGCATACCCGATGCTGTCAGCCTGCGTGATGCCTGCGCCGCCATAGAGCACGGCCTGACTGCCATCATGCTGACTGACGATGTCGCTCGCCTGCCAGCATCCGGATCGGTACTGGTACACGCTGCCGCTGGCGGTGTTGGCGGCTGGCTGGTGCAATTGCTGGTGGCACGCGGCTTGACGGTATTTGGCACGGCATCGTCCGCCAGCAAGGCAGACTGGCTGCGCAGCGTTGGTGCACAGCCAGTGGCGTATGAAGATGGCAAAGACTGGGTTGCCCACATCCGCGATAAAACCCAGGAGCGTGGCGTTAATGTGGTGTTTGATTCCGTCGGTAAAAGTACTTTCACCCAAAGCCTGGATGTCGTCGCCCCTTGCGGCCATGTCATTTTATTTGGTGCCGCCAGCGGCCAGCCTGATCCTGTCGATGTCCTGCAACTCATGCGTAAGAGCATCTCCCTGACACGGCCTGTCTTGCCGCATTATCTGACGACTCCGGCGGTCTTGCAGGCGCATGCCAGCAAGGTGTTTGATTACCTGTCCACTGGCACGGTCAAGCTGCGCATCCATGCCGAATATGCACTGGCAGATGTGGCGCAGGCCCATACGGCATTGGCAGAACGCGGTACGCAAGGCAAGCTTTTATTGTCCATCAATTCTCAACTTGTTTAAGGAAACAGCATGTCCAGCATCACAACAAAACTGCAAGAACTTGGTCTCACCCTGCCACCCGTCAAGGCCCCGGCAGCAAATTATCTCAGCTACACTCTGCAAGGCAACCAGCTCATCATCGCCGGGCAGATAGGCAATCCAGGCACAGCCAAAGACGGCGTGCTGGGTGCGGGTGGTTCAGTCGAGGCAGCACACAAAGAAGCACAAATGGCAGCGCTGCGCCTGCTGGCCGTCATTGATGCAGTCACCGGTGGTGACATAGAGCGCATAGCACAGGTGCAGCGCCTGGGCGTATTCGTCGCCGCCAGCCATGACTTTGATGGCCATAGCGCCGTAGCCAATGGCGCATCTGATCTCTTCGTTGCTGTCCTCGGTGAGCGTGGCCGCCATGCCCGCACGGCAATAGGCGTCTCCAGCCTGCCAACGGGTGCAGCGGTGGAAGTCGATGCGATAGTCACTTTGGTGGCCGCATGATCAAGCCCGTGATCAAAAGCGTGCTCACTACTGAACAACTCGCGCAGTTACGTGCGCAAACACCCGGCCTTGATCAAGGCACGCACCTGAATCATGCCGGTGCCTCGCTATTGCCACGGGCTGCCCTGCAAGCCATACACGCCCACCTTGATCTCGAAGCGCAGGTCGGCCCCATGGAGGCTGCCCTGCTGGTGGCTGACAGACTGCAAAGCCTGCGCGAAGATGCAGCAGCACTGATCAATGCCAGCTGCGATGAAGTCGCCCTCATGAGCTCAGGCTCCAGTGCCTTTGGCAGTGTATTTGCCGCCATGCCAGAATTAAAGCGGGGCGACAGAATACTGACAGGGCGACAGGAGTGGGGCGGCAACCTCGCCAATTACCAGCGTGCCGCACAGCGCGCGGGTGCGACGGTAGAGACTATCCCCAGCCAAGCAGATGGCAGTGTCGATGCAAATGCCCTGGCACAAATGATCGACAAACATGTACGCCTGATTTCACTGACCTGGCTACCCGCCAATAGTGGCCTTATCAATGACGCCGCTGCCGTTGGCCATATCGCCGCCGCGGCTGGCGTGCCCTACCTCATCGACGCCGGGCAAGCCATGGGGCAAATAGCGGTTGATGTCAAAGCCCTGCAATGTGATGTGCTAAAAAGCGCAGGCCGCAAACACTTACGCGGGCCACGCGGCACCGCCTTGCTGTATGTGCGCAAATCATTTCTCGACAAGCTGGAGCCAGTCTGGGTCGATGTCTCGTCTGCCCCCATTGCGGCAAATGAAACACATCTGCGCAATGACGCCCGCCGCTTTGAAACCAGCGAAGCCGCAATCGCCCTGCAACTGGGTCTGGCAGAATCGGTCAGGCTGGCACTGAACACGGGCGTCGCCCAGCTGGGCGCTGTCAGCGCCGCATTGGCAGCATCTTGCCGCCAACGTCTGGCAAACATACCGGCCATCAGCCTGCATGATCTGGGGGACGGCGCACGATCCGGCATAGTCTCGTTCAACTTGCAAGGGCATGATGCGATGAGCCTGAAAAACAAACTCGCCCAGCAACGCATTTATATAGGTGCAAACGGCGTGCCCTACACACCGCTGGACATGCAGGTGCGTGGCTTGCACAGCATCGCGCGGGCTTCGTTTTCTTATCTGAACACTGAGGAGGATGTGGAGATATTGGCACGCGCGCTGGAAGCGCTTTGATTTTGTAGGGTGCGCCGTGCGCACCGCCTGCTAACTTATTCAAACTTCACGGAGCGGTGCGCACGGCGCACCCTACTGGGAATATGCATGCTCTTCACTATAGCCGTGACGTAGGGTGCATTGCAATGCGCCGCGTGGTTTCACAATATCCCGGGCAGAAATTCTGCGTCATTCTTTGCGCACACATGTGCCTTCTTCTAACAAATCCTGCTGTTCTGGCATAATCCATCCACGATTTCATGATGGAGATGGCAGATGCAACGCTGGCGACACGCAGGTGACAGGAAAAATTTTGGTGACTGGCTGGTCCTCACCATAGATATACAGATGGATGAGGCGGGCCTGCAAACGGCCTGCGAGCAATTGATTGCTGCTACATCTGACATGGAAAAATTTCTTGATCTTGGTAATGGAGAACAGTCCAGTGATTACAAGATCATCTTCAGGCATGGCGACACCATCGTCCATGAACGTGCCTTCTTCCATGAAGCGGTAAAGTTTGCTGCCCTGAGATCATTGGTATCGCAATATGTGAGCCAGGTCAATCATGAGAGTCATGCCTGGCAAGATGAATTTCATCCCAGAGGCAGTTATGCCATTGCAGAACTGGCCCTGGCTGATCAAAACTATATACCGCAATTCGCCAGGCTCCTGTTCAACTGGTACATGGGCCATGAGACCTATCATTACAGGCTCATCGATAAACTCTTTGAAAAATACGGCTATACAGAACAGACACTGTTTTTGCTGGCAGCGCGTGTTTGCGCCGATGGCCAGAATAGTGGTGAAAATGTCTTGCGTGCCATCTATCGTCATGGCTTCAAACGGCAAATCGTGCTTGAGGATTTTGTCAGCGTTGCACTGGCGATTTTGCCTCATCCTGAATCTGCCTGGCAATTACGCGAATTCGCCCGCATCTATGCAGGCGAGGGCAAAGCGCAATATGCGCAGGTCTCAGAAATTTTCCTGAACGCCTTGCGCAAGGATAAAAAATTTGCGGCGGTGATGGGTGAAGTGCAGGACAGTTTTGCTGAAGAATATGATGAACACCAATTGATGGAAGTCGCTGGTTTTCTTGCCGACGAAACCCTGGGCGACTGGAACGAAGGGTTGGATGAAGCCCTGGTAGAGAGTACGGATTTGAGCAAGTTGCTTCTTTTGGATGCAGCTTAGGCTTGGTTAACCCTGATGCTACAAGCGTAATGGATGCCGTGACGTAGGGCGCATTGCAATGCGCCGTATGGTTGTACAACAACCCGGGCGAAAATCCTATGCCGTTTATCGCACACACATGCGGCGCATTACAATGCGTCCTATGGCTCGCAGCTTTTCTACATCCACGTAGAAACAGGAAAAAATGACACGCTGGGTGCGCCATGCGCACCGGTCTTTGTCATCAATAAACCCGGTGCGCACGGCGCACCCTACAAAGAATTTGTCTCTGTTGCCCACGTGCCTAATCTGCTTAATTGACAAAACTCCCGCCCGTATGGTTTCATCTGCAATCCTGTCTCTTGCGAGACAAAGAGAAAACATACAAAAAATCCGGGGCGATACCATGGGACTATTCGATTTTTTCAAAAGCAAGCCAGCCGCACGCACTTCGCTGGAGCAATTGTCTTATAACATCGCCTACCAGATATTGCCGCATTATGTCTTTCGCCAGGCAGCGCAATTGTTTGATATTGTCGAAAAAGCCGACGAGAATTCCCACTACCTGTTTTACCACCTTGGCTGCAAAGCGCAGGAAATCCCCAGCTTGCATGAAGAAGCCACGCAATACCGCTGGCATCAGTGTGAACTTGATGCCAACCATACTCTGCTGGTGCTGGCTTATCCCCAGGCCACGCCGGTTGATCTGACGGGCAAGTCGCTGGAAGAAGTCAAGCAAAGCGCAGGTACCTGGGTGCTGGCACCGCATTTCTCGGGCATCGTGCGTAACAAGTCCAGCCAGCATATCCGTTACTATGTATTAGGCCAAACCTCCATGGGTGGCGGCACGGTCTTGCGCGAGATTGATGACATGGGTACGAATGCCAATCTGGGTGCCGGGCCACAACCTACGCTGGATGCCTTCGTTGATCTCATGCGGCAGCGGCTTGGTCAGCATCCCAGCATCCCCTGATCATTCCTGATCAATACACATACCGCGCCAACACCTGCCTGAACTTCTCCAGCGCCACTTTGAGCACATCCATCTCCACCGAGCCCAGTGCCAGACGCAATGCATGCGGCACCTGTTCTGTGGTGGCAAAGGGTTCTGCCGTTGAGACGGCGATCTGCTCGCGTTCCAGTGCCATGGCTATCTGATCTGCGCGCAGCTCTGTTGGCAGCGGCAGCCAGATAAAATACGATGCCGGATGGCTGATGTAATTAAATCCAGCCAGTACTTTACCAGCCAGGACTTGCCTGGCTTTGGCATCAACACGCTTTTCTTTTTCAAGGCGGGCTACCGTGCCATCGCCTAGCCAGTTGCACACCAGGCTGGTCATCAGTGCAGGTGTGTTCCAGGTCGTGGCTCGTATTGCGCGTTCAATCGCGGGCAGGTGTTGCGTCGGGGCGGCGATATAACCCACCCTGAGCCCGGTAGAAATATTCTTGGAAAATCCTGAGATATACACCGTCAGCTCAGGTGCCAGTGCCGCCAGTGGCGCAGGTGGCCTGGTCGCCAGAAACGCATAAGCAGCGTCTTCCATGATCAGCAAACCATGTTTGCGGGCGATGCGCACCAGCTCTTGCCGCCATGCCAGGCCCATGACCAGGCCCAGGGGATTGTGCATGGTGGGCATGGTATAAATCGCCCGCACCTTGCGTTGCCTGCATAGTTTTTCCAGCGCGCTCAGGTCGGGGCCATCTTTGCCCATTGCAATCGGTAGCAATTCGAGGTGCTGTGCTTGTGCAACAACTTTGAAGCCGGGATAAGTCAGCGCATCTACAGCAACCACATCACCGGGTTGCAGCAAGGCCATGGCGGTTATGGCCAGCCCATGTTGCGCACCGCTGACGATGGCTATTTGCTCAGCACAGACATCAAGACCACGACTCGCAAGATGGCGTGCCATGGCGGCACGCTCATGTTGTCTGCCACCATGCGGCTGGTAACGCAGCAGTGCATCTATATCACCTGAAGATGCCAGCTGGCGCAAGGCGGTGCGCAATAATTCTGCCTGGCCCGGCAGGGATGGATAATTAAAATTAAGGTCAGTCATCCCTGTCGCAGTCGCATGCTGGTCTATGCCCATGCCGGGTGCAAGCGTCGTTTCCCGCACAAAGGTACCGCGCCCGGTTTCACCACTGACCAGACCCATGGTTTCGAGCTCTGCATACACGCGGCTGGCCGTGACCAGCGCCAGGCCATGTGTTGCAGCAAGTTTGCGGTGCGTGGGCAGGCGTGTGCCTGGTGCCAGGCGGCCAGAACGTATCTCGCTGGCGAGTGTATCGACGAGTTGTTTATAGCGGCTCAGCGACATACTAAAGCGTATCCATGACAATTATTTGATTGTATTGTTTTGCCAGCTTATTATGCCTCATCACCATTGCAAACCCAAAGAGAGATTATGCACATCGCCATCCTGACATTTGAAGGTTTTAATGAACTTGATTCCCTGATCGCCCTGGGTATTTTGAACCGCATCAAGACACCAGGCTGGCGCGTGTCTATCGCCAGTCCTGCAGCGCAGGTGCGTTCCATGAATGGAGTCTTGCTGGAGTCGCAGATATCCCTGCAGGAAGCAAATGCAGCAGACGCCGTCATCATCGGCAGCGGCATACGCACGCGAGAAGTGGTGGAAGACGCCGCCCTGATGGCGCAACTGCAACTTGATCCAGCGCGGAAAATCCTGGGCGCACAATGTTCCGGCACGTTGGTGCTGGCCAAACTGGGTTTGCTGGGCAGCGTGCCAGCCTGTACTGATCTCACTACCAAACCCTGGGTGCAGGCAGCAGGTGTTGAAGTCCTGAACCAGCCCTTCTTCGCCAAAGACAATGTCGCCACAGCAGGTGGCTGCCTGGCGTCGCAATACCTGGCAGCCTGGGTCATTGCCCGCCTGGCGGGAGCAGAAGCCGCAGAAAGCGCCATCCACTATGTTGCGCCGGTCGGTGAGAAAGAAGACTATGTGGAGCGCACCATGCGCAATATCACTCCGTATTTGTGACACCGGCGATGGGTTCAGGATAAGATGCGTGTTCCCGGTTTCCACTGTTACAGTCCACTAGTATATGAACGAACACCTTGCCTATTTCAAGGAACTTGTAGAACCCCTGATCCCCGCTTCCTATGTCCTGACCTGGACTGAATATCTGGAAGGGGATTTTGGTGATTTGAAAAGACTGGAATTGTCATCATCCTCTAAAATCGGCACGATCGATTTCTGGTTCAAAGACTGGTTGGCAATTGACGTCGTTGATCTTGATACGGAGAATCAGGTCTTGAATGTGCTCTATTCACCTGATCAGACGCATGAAATTCCGGCAGGTTTTGCGCGGCTGCTGGAGATTTTGTCGGCGTCCTGAGGCATTGTTTGTAGGTACGATTAGCAAAGCGTAATCGTACGCATGATTTTATGATGACGATTGATATTTTTATGTCTTGACCTGTCATCTAAATTGAATTGAAAGAAAATGCGATGATTAAGGCGGACGAGAATTCATCTCAAAGTTTATTTGACCAGGCCAACGATGCATGGGACCGCGGAGAAAACGAAAAAGCTTTTGAATTACTAAATTTAGCGGCCAATCAGGGCGAAATTTATGCGTATAACACTATCGGCTATTTCCTGGACGAAGGTGTCGGCGTGCCTCAAAATAAGGATATGGCATTGCTCTGGTATAAAAAGGCTGCAAAAAATAAGGACATTTGCGCTTTTATGAATATCGGTGTCTGGTATCGTAATCTGGGCAATGTAAAGCGTGCTTCTTATTGGTTTTTAAAAGCTCTACATAGCGGCGACGGTGACGCTGCAATTGCTTTGGCAAAAATTTGCATCGATAGAGGAACAAAGCAAAGTAGAGCCCAAGCAGTTAAATATTTGAATATATCCCTTGTATCAGACAATGTCATATCTGATACGCATGATGAGGCACGCAGAATTTTGAAGCAAATCAATTCGTAGGTGCGAATGGCATCGCGTAATCGTACGCGCGTAGCGCAAGGAAATGACAGAAACCCAGATTACATTCTGAGTTTCTGTCCGATGACTGCCAGCAGTTATACTGAACTTACACCGCTAACATTCGCTTATTCAACTACCTGCATCCAGCGTCTTTCTTGCATGGTGCGTTCCTTGAAATACTTGCGCGGATTGCCGCACATATAGCAACTGCAGGTTGTTGGTGTATGCAAGACCATACCCAGGCGCAAGGCGCTGAGTTTTTCTTTCCAACTATAAAAATAATACTGACGTTTCTTTTTCAGGCGCGCAGCATGATGCCTGCGCAAAGCACGAGAGAGATCTTTCATGGCAGTTCCTCATTGCCCCGGGCGGCCCGATTGCCGCCTCGTGGAGCATGAAGAACTTTTTGCTGTGCTGGTTCATGATGGACTTTCTATATTTGAAATATCTTCGTCGTGTACATTACCTGCATACGTCGCATTGGAAGGTGCCTTAAATTTATTACGCTGGCGACGACACTTGTAATTTGGGTAGGGTGCGCCATGCGCACCATTGTTGATAGTGAGCCGGTGCGCGCGGCGCACCCTACAAATCTATATACTTTCGGTGCTGTTAATACACTGCAGTCCCAGCATATCCAGATACAATGCCAATTCCTGCGGTGCTTCGTGCATGATGAGTATATAAGGATACAGCGAGGTTTCTTTTTTGTAGAGCAAAGTCGCATGTTGCCCGCTGAGGTAGCAGTGCTTCAGGCTTCTGGTCCAGGCAAGCTTGCTGCCGGTGTTGGTGATGCGCTAGTACACGACGACATCATCGCGTAATTCATATTCGGCCATGAAGGGTTTGGTTTTTTTTGCGATTCTGAGCATGCTGGAAGCCCTGCTTCTTGCCAGCCATCGCCAGTAGGGTTTAACCATATTGTCGCGTTTGGCGATGAACTTGTTCATATCCCTTGTCAGGAAAAAAGCGACTGAAAACAAGGTGAAAAAAGCGATATCCAGCTTGATACTCTGTCTGCTGATACTGTCGAGGTAAATCATGGCTACTGACAGACATA
This sequence comes from Undibacterium sp. Tian12W, assembly GCF_049339405.1. Classification (NCBI taxonomy): domain Bacteria; kingdom Pseudomonadati; phylum Pseudomonadota; class Betaproteobacteria; order Burkholderiales; family Oxalobacteraceae; genus Undibacterium; species Undibacterium sp. Tian12W. The sequence continues at coordinate 69,708 of NZ_JBMPPK010000011.1, read as the reverse complement.
GCCCCAAAGCGACCACATATTTTAATGAGCTCTGCATGCGTAGCTGGAATTTACTGCGTCTGAAGCGCTGGCGAAATGCCGTGAGACGTTCATGCATCATTGCTGCCAATTCTGTTTCCAGGGCAGCGCAAAAATCCGCTGTTACCTGCAGTTGCAAATGCAGGCGTTGCGCGCCTTCTTTCACAGGCTCAGGTGTTTGAGGGAACTGGTCAATGCTTTCATTCATGGTTGTAGCATGCCTGGTTTTAGTCTTGTTTGGTTTGAGTCTTATTTTGCAGATGTCAGTTTATGATGGGGTTTCACCTGCGACATCACTTCAGGCAAAAGCAGACAATGCCCGTTCAAGATCAGCCAGCAAGTCATCGACATATTCCACCCCCACATGCAGGCGCAGCAGCCAGCCGGTTTTTGGGGCGCGCTGTGGCGCAACAGCAATCAGGCTGTGTACGCCACCCCAGCTATTGCCCAGCGTGAATAGCTGTAGTGCGGCGACAAACTTTTCTATCGCTGGCAGATTGTCTTGCTTCAAGCTGAAAGAGAGCAAGCCATTGCCCAGTTTGAAATCGCGTTTCCATAAATGGTGATAAGTATCACCCGGCAGTGGTGGATAATTGAGCTGGGCTATCGCTGCATGCTTCTGTAAAAATTCTGCGATGCGCAGGGCAGACGCATATTGCTTTTCTAGCCGCAAGGCCAGCGTCGGCAAGCCGCGTAGCGCCAGAAAGCATTCATCGGGGGCGACGTAATAACCGAGCAGTTCTGCCGTATCACGCAGGGCATGGTAGCTTGCTTCATCGCGTGTGCTGACTGCACCCATCAATAAATCAGAATGCCCACCCACATATTTGGTCAGCGCCTGTATGCTGAAATCGACACCGGCATCCAGCGCCCTGAAGCCCAGTGCCGTGGCCCAGGTATTGTCCATCACCACCTTGATCTGGCGCGCATGGGCAGCCGCAACGATGGTGGGTATGTCCTGCATTTCCATGCTGTTAGTGGCAGGGCTTTCTGTCCACACCAGTTTGGTATTGTCTTCAAAAAAATCAACGATGCCAGCGCCAATATCATTGGGGTAAATGCTGTGGCGCACACCCCATTTGGCAAACAGGGTTTTGGTGGTTTCCAGCGTCGGGCCATAAATGCTGTCTGGCAGCAGCATATGGTCGCCCGCACCCAGCAGCATGCTGTTAACCAGCACTGCCGCTGCCAGGCCAGTCGGCACCAGCACGGTATGGCCACCACCTTCAAGCTCAGACAATTTATTTGCCAGCGCATAGTGGGTGGGCGTGCCATTTTGCCCGTAGCTATAACCCGTATGTGCCTGCGCCTGTCGGTGCAGGAAGGAGGCAACATCCGGGAAGACGATAGTCGATGCATGGAATACGCCCTGCGACAACGACGCAAATCCATCCGGGATATCGCTGGCAGGTTTGACCAGTCTGGTACTGATGTCAGTCATGGTTATTCTCTCCAAACGCTGATCAGAATGGCAGTTGCGCAGCCGGTATCACGCTGATCTGCCCCATTTCGCTCCATACCCAGTTGTGGTGATTGCTGATGGTAGCTGCATCCAGGTGAGGGCGGTTGCGCGTGGTATGGGCATCGGCAATGACATTGGTTTTGATACCCAGCGCCGCTGCCTGCCGTATTGCACTGTCTAAACAAAACTCGCTGGCATAACCACAGACAAAAATTTCAGTTATGCCACGTTCAGCAAGCCCGGCTTCAAAGCCGGTTTGCTGAAAGGCGCTGCTGTGCTGCTTGGCGCAAACGTAGTCATCGGGCTGAGGTGCGATGGCGGCAGGGAATTGCCAGCTGTCGCTGTCTTTTTCCCACGCGGTACCCGCTTCATTATGCTGCAAATACACCACCGGTATGTTGGCCTTGCGGGCCCTTGCAATCAATTCGCTGATACGCGCCAGTACCTCGTCTGCCCTATGGGCTGGCGGGTCGATGAAAACTGCATTCTGAAAATCGATGATGAGCAGGGCAGATGGCATGGTTTACTCCAAAATTGACAAGCGGGCTTAGAAAGGGGCTTATAGATTTATGTGGGGACAGTAGTTGCTATCACTTGCAATAAATCCGGTGGCAGAGCCCAGTTTTGTTTGATGGCCTGCACTGCTGTCTGCGTATCACCAGCACGCAGCGCAGCGATGATAGTTTTATGTTCTTGTATCGATTGCGGTGCCATGCGCTGGTCACCAAAATGCGCCAGCTCTATGCGTTTAATGCGCGGACGCAGATTCGCCAGCAGCTTTTCTATCTCCGCATTCTGGCTGGCTCGCACGATGATGGCATGGAATTGCGCATCGAGTTCAGTCGCACGTTGATGCGCATGTGCCGCAATAGCCTGCGCGAGCGCCGCATTGACAGTCTCAAGTTCCTGTAAATCAGCTTCAGCCAGCCGGGGTGCTGCCAGCTCCAGCGCCGTTGCTTCGAGTGCGGCGACGACCGGGTACAGCTCGATAATTTCTTCCAGCCTTGAAGGTGCGACCTTGGTCCATTTATGAAAGCTGGTAATGACCAGACCCTCATCCTCCAGTTGCCGCAAGGCCTCACGCACAGGCGTGCGCGATACCCCAAGCTGCAAGGCCAGTTCCTGATCACGTAAGATTTCTCCAGGCGCGAGCTGCAACTCTATGATCCATTGCTTGAGGCTGCGATAGACCTCTTCACGGGCGAGGGAGCGGCTTAATGGGGCTGTGCTGGCGGGGATGGGCATGCTGGGTTGGGTGTTATTAAATGATAAGTAAAGTTATTTTTAAGCAATTTTAAGTTTGTAGTATGTAATATACTACAGAATTTTGAAGATGTCGCGTACAGAAATTTATTGTCCACCTGGAATAGCACATGCTTTAATGTTAATTATTTGTTTTAAGCAACCTTGGCAATATCGCCTTCTCTGAGTAGCTTAAGAATAAGATAGATGCAATTTCAAACGAGAATACAGAATGAGTTGGTTAAAGAAACTACTGGGTATCAAAGACGAGGTGCCAATTGCAACCAAACCTATAGCAAAGTCGCAGAGTAGTAATTTCCCACCTTATACATTTTCGCCACGTACGTCTGCTGCCCGTAAAATTGTGCTTGAGAGTGAAAAGCGTAAGTTGATTGATGTGGAAATTCCGGAAATAAGAGGTTTGTATCTCATCGTCCATCACCCAACCGGAGTTGAATACACCCATCAATGTGCTGGCACTGCGTGTTTTCATCCTTCTTTAGAAGGCTACCTTGTACCGATAGAAGCTTCATATGAAGCAGAAAATGAATTGGCCAGCTACTTCTTGCCAGCTCATAGTCGTTCGGGTCTTAGCGAGAGAGACGCGGAAGATATTGATGCCATATTTAAGCGGCATAAACTTGACTGGCTTTGCATTGCTCCTAACCGTCTAAAGGAATCGTATGAAGCCTGGATACACGTTTGTATTAAATCAGAGTATACGTGGGTACCATTTTGTGAAGGCTCAGATCCTCGGGCCGAAATGGTTTTGATTTGGCAAAACAGTGATTGATGAACTGGAATTTATATGTCAAGTGAAGAAAATTTTGATGTGGTGTTCCAGAGGGTAATTTCTCTTTGGCCTGCAAGTATTAATGTGAGTAATAAAAAATTCCATGATAATGGCGGAGTTACGATACCCGAATTGAGCAAAGTGCATGATATGGTGGAAGCTGCCATATACGCTATAGAAGACAATGAGTACTTGCTCAAAATGGATTGGGCGATTTTTACAGTGCTTCATGGTTCAGCTAAATCGCAGGATCAAATTGTTCCGGCGAATATAGACTTGGAGAAGTTGCATGAGGTATTTGATCGATATCTTGCGCCAATGGCGTGATAATTAAGTAATGACTTGCCTGCGAGGTGGTGTGCGTACGGCGCACTCTGCAAGCTTCGGCCAAGAATGATCGTGTTGCGTAAGTTGTGCGTGTGAATTCAAAAGGTCAAAGACGGCAGTGCTTAAGATAGACAAATAACCCCCGATCCCGTCATGCCGGACTTGATCCGGCATCCAGTGTCGTTTAACCCGGGCCTGAAAATTCTTGGAACATATGCAAAATCAATGTGTTGCATTTTATTCATGAGCCGGACCGCAAGTATGCGACGAAAGCCGCTTGATGCCAGATCAAGTCTGGCATGACGACTTTTAGATTGCTGTTTTGCATGAGCTGGATATTTTTTTAAGGTGTACGATAAAACCCAGCACCAAAAACCGGAACAAAACCCGGAACAAAACCCCAAAATCAAATCCACACATCCAGTTCACTGGTACGCTCACCACCCTCATCACCGGTATTGACCACGCCACGTGGTTCTATCAGCAAGAGTTTGACTTCATGTTCTGCACTGGGTTTATGTTCCATACCTTTGGGTACGACAAACATTTCACCTGCGGATATCAGTACATGGCCATCGCGAAAATCGATGCGTAACTGGCCTTCGAGGACGATGAAACTTTCATCGGTATCAGTATGGTCATGCCAGATGAAATCACCTTGCAGTCTGGCGACTTTGAATTGATAGTCATTCATCTCGGCGATGACTTTTTGTGACCACTGTTCGCTAAACAGGCTGAACTTGTTGGCAAAATTAATGCTGTGATAGGTTTTGCTGTCGCTGACTGCTACGGTATTCATGGCTGGCATCCCTGGCTTTTGTTTGAAAAGCCCCAGCATACGCAAGCTGCCACAGCAATTCTTGTACGTTTGTGCGTCAGGTTTTAAGGCCGGGATGCTTTGCCATGCATGTTCAACCAGCGCAAAGGTGTCAGGCCAAAGGCCTTGCTGAAGTGTTTGCTCATATGACTCTGGTCGCTGAACCCGGCAGCCAGTGCGGCGTTGACCAGCGTGTAACCTTGCATCAGCAGGCTTTTTACGAGGTCAAGGCGGCGCATGGTCAGGTAGCGATAGGGACTGGTGCCAAACAGCAGGCGGAAATCGCGTGACAGGCTCCAGCGGTCACGGCCGCTGTACCCGGCCAGTTCATCGAGGGTGATGTTGTCGGCCATGGCGCTGTGGATATACTCACGCGCCCGTTCAGCGGCCTGGTAATCAAAATGCAATTTACTTGTCGCTGCGCCAGCGAGTTTGTCTGAGCAGGTGTGCATGGCATGAGCCAGGTCGAACAGCGCGTCTTGTTCTTCCAGCGCATCCATGGGTTTGTCCATGGCTTGCAGCAGTGGCAGGGTGGCGGCAAACAGGCGTGGATCGGTGGAAATGCCGTTCTTGATAAATGGTAAAGCCTGGCCGCCCAGGATTTGCTGTATCAGCGCAGGCTCGACATAGATCATGCGGTAATGAAAGCCATCGCCAGTGCCTGCCTGGCCATCATGTGCCTCATCCGGATGCAGGACAATGGTGCCGCCAGGCAGGCTGTTACACTTGCTGCCACGATAGGCAAAGCTTTGCACCCCCGCCAGCGTGCTGCCTATGGCGTAGGTATCATGTTTGTGCATGGCATAGGCATTGCCTGAAAAATAAGCTTCGATACGTTCCAGCCGGGCAGACCCTGGCGCCTGGCGTATCCAGTCGGTGTTTTTCTTGCTCATGGCGGTGTGCTCGCTTCCATGAGGTATATGCTAGCACTTATGGATGGTTTTTACACAGCGTCTGGATTTTCTACCAGATATCAGATGAAGTCTGGTACGGGTTGCAAGATTTTCATTCATCCAGACACTAAAAAGCTCTTTACCTGGTTTTACCCATGGCTCCACAATCGTCATGCCGGACTCGATCCGGCATCCAGTGTCGTTTAACCCGGGCTGGAAAATCCTTGGGGTTCATGGAAAACAGTGAGCAGCTTTTCATTCATGAACAAGAGCACAAGTGTTCGACGAAAGCCGCTGGATGCCGGATCAAGTCCGGCATGACGGTTGGATGGTTTTCATCCGTAATGCGGGATGAGTTTTTTGAGATGCTGAAAAGCGAATCATCAGACTTTGATCAGACTTTGGTAGGGTGCGCCGTGCGCACCGGGGTGATGAGGCTAGTCGAAGCAATGGTGCGCACGGCGCACCCTACAGAGCATCAATCCAAATCAGGGTAATTCTTTCGGTGGTATTGCTGGCATCCCTTTTTGTGTGAGTACAAAATCACAGCGCCGCTTTTGCTCATTCTCATCCAGGCCAGACATTGCGCGTTGCACGTCTTCTTTTATATTTTTCCCCAATTTCATTTCTTTCCACTGTGCGGGGATTTCATACTCAGGCTTGGCGCTGTTGGCCCGCTCTTTAGACATTTCCATACCTTTTTCAAACTGTGAGCGCAAACCTGATGTGGCCTTGTCACCAGTTGCCTTGTCGGTAGTTCCTGCGCGCCCGACTGCAAAAGACATCATCGCGTACATGGTCTTGATATTTTTGTCCCACTCCAGTCTTTTTACTGCGAAGCGTGGGCTGTAGGCGGGATCAAGGCGGGTGCAAAAAGCCTCGATTTCATCCGCCGTTGTGTATTGAAAATTGACCAGGGCCAGCGAGACAAGCCGGCGGGTATTGCTGGCTGTATCTTGCGCGAAGCTGTTGCCTGAGACCAGCAGCAAGGCTGTGGCGATACATACGATGCTACTTTTCATTACATTTCATTTCCAAAATGGGCAGGCTGCGGTAAATTTGAATCGCATGGCAATGCTATCATTCCCACCATACAAATAACGCAGAGGCAGGCATGAAAGCATCTAATTTCTTTTGCAAGCTGGCATCTTCGACGCTGGTTGTTTGCTGTCTTGTGCAGCCTGCCAGTGCCGCACCTGCCTGGCAGCGTTTGCATCTTCCTGTGCCTGGTCAGCAGGCCGGGTATGATTTTCCGGTGTATGCCAATCATAGGCTCGATGGAAAACTGGATACGATACGTGAAGTCATCATCGTCCAGCATGGCATACAGCGTAATGGCGATGATTATTATGCGGCGGCGATGGCCTTGTTGCAGGCATCTGGCCGCTCCGGGGATGAAGTGCTGGTGATTGCGCCTAATTTTCCGGGCAAACCTGATACCGGCTTTGATGGCATGCCGGTCTGGTCTGTGCAGGGCTGGACTGGCGGTGACTCTGCCTTGCCGGGCACAGGCACGCAGGCGGGTTTGAGTTCATTGCAGGTCATCGATGATATCGCCCAACTACTGGCCGACAAGTCGCGTCTGCCTCAGCTAAAGAAAATCACTTTCGCCGGGCATTCTGGTGGCGGGCAATTGATACACCGTTATGCTGTCCTGAATCATGTGGATGAAGCCTTGCGGGCGCGGGGGCTGGATGTGCAATATGTGGTGGCGAATCCCTCATCGTATCTGTATTTCACGCCTGAGCGACCAGCATCCACTGGTTTTGCGCTTTACGATAAATCAGTGTGCCCCGCCTATGATGACTACCGCTATGGCATGCAAAACATGGTGCCCTATGCCAAGGGCATGACTGGCCTGGATTTATACAGCCGTCACCTGCAAAGACAGGTCACTTATCTGGTTGGCAGCTTGGATACTGATCCGAACCACCGCGTACTCGACAAGTCTTGCGGTGCCGAGGCAGAAGGGCCAACGCGCTATGACCGTGCCCATGCTTACTGGGCCTATGAACAATACCTGGGCAAGCAAACTCCAGTCGCCAAAGCCCTGCCAGCCAGCAACCATCATTACCTCGATGTGGACGGCGTAGGGCATGACCAAACAAGAATGTTCGGTTCGCAATGCGGGGTGAAATTGCTGTTTGGCGACAAGGCCGCAGTGGATAAACAGGCCGCGCAATGCAAACCTGTAAAACCATAAAAAAATGCCCTCAGACTACAAGGGCATTGTAAAGAGCAACTCCAGATGGGGACCTGGAGTACTACCGGGTAGGGTTCATGTGGGGCTTCTTCAAACGCACTCCATGTCTGCAGAGTAACGATGCGCGCTTGAAAAAATCCCGCATGAGTAAAAAAATCGTGAATGCTTAATTGTGTATGCTTATTTTTATGCTCAATTTTGTATAATTAATCGACCTTAGCGGTGCATGCGGTTACTCGCTTCTATCAATTCATTGTAGGCCTTGGTGACTTTTTCCTGGCTGCCTTCTACCATCCAGGCTGAACCTGGCTTGAGCATCATCTTGTCGCCTTCACTGTAGGGCACTTTGTCACGGATGCGGCGCACGCGTTCTTTGGCGGCTTTGCGATATTCTTCGCTGGCTCTCTCCAGGCTGGACCAGCCGCTGGCGGCACTTTCACTATTCTTTTTGACATAGGCTATCGCTTCGTCAGTCAGGCTTTCATACTCGGCCAGTGCCTTGGCCGCAGTGGCTGCATCGAATTTCTCTTCACCTATCAGGCGTATCAGGTGCTTGGCCTTGCTCATCAGGGCCATTTGCAGATAGGGTAACTGGCGGCCCTCGTTTTTTTCAAGTTGCTGCATTTCTGCATCGAGTACCTTGTCGTTCTCTGCTTCGATTTCATCAGAAAAGACATTGCTCTTTTCTTCAAACAGCTTCATCGCTGCTGCCAGCGGCGCATGCATTTTTTTGCCCTTGGCAAAGGCATCATCCTTGTAGTTGTCGCGGCTGTAATACTGGTCGGCATCGGCAACCAGTGTGCCCAACTCTGCCAGGCTGTTGATGTAAGCCGTAGCCGCCACATCAAGTTTGCCCGGTGCTGCCTTGCCTGCCTGGGCAAAGCTGGCCTGGCATTTGGCTATCTCATCGACATCGATTTTATACAGGCCATACACCACGTTTTCTTTTCCGCTGGGGCCAGTTTCCATGTTCTTGACCCAGCTCGCGTAACGCGCAATGCTGCGATGGGCATTTCTGTCGAGCTGGTTATAGCAGGCGATGTAATCTTGCAGTTTGTCTGAACCGCTTGCTGTGGGGGCAGAGGCCGCTGCGGGCGCAGTAACAGGAACAGGCGCAACTTGTACCTGACTGGCGGCAACCGGCTGGGTTGCTGTCGTTGCGGGCGCATTGTCGGTATTTTTGCTGCACGCGGTAGCCAGCAAGACCAGACCCAGGCCCGCCAGCGTGCGCGTTCGCATTGTCGTACATATTGTCGTACGCATGTTTGTTGAGATTGCAGATACAGCAGTGTGAGGCAAAGTCATGCTAGTCAAGTTCAGATTGGGTGGGCCATCTTAGCCGCTTGATGTTTTTAAAGTTGCAACAATTTGTATCCATTTGTGTGTTTGGTTGCACTGTATTTTGTTTCTGCATTTTTATGCACCACTGGTAGGTTTCTGGCGATGAACGGTCATGTGACTGCTGTATTTTTTGACTACTATTCAGTGGCTCAACGCGGCACTGTTGCTGTGCTCTTCTCACCCTTTCACAATCGAAAGTGAATTCACCATGTCAAAGAAAATTCCGGTTGCATGCGCAGCCGTGGGCTTGCTCGCCCTTGCGCTATCCTCTGCGTTTGCCCAGACCAGTAGCGTTACAAACACCTCACTTCCTGATGTCAGTATCAGCAGCACGGTTGATACTGTGCAGAGCAATGTTCCCGTCACTTTCGGCCAGACTTTTGCCGTCGGTGATGTGCCAGCCGGTGCCAGTCTGGCAGGTCAGCTCAGCAGCGGGGTGGGCATTTCATTGCAGGTCGATGTCAAGGCCAGGCATGCCGATGGCTCGGTGCGCCATGCCATTATCAGCACGGTCTTGCCGCAACTGAGCAAGAGTGCGCCGCAAAGCCTGCAATTGAAACTGGCTCCTCTGGCACCACCTGCAAACCAGGTTGCCAAGCCTGCCGATTTGCTCAATGCCGGTTTCAATGGTAGCGTGAATATCACGATAGCGGGCAGGTTGTATACCGCGTCAATTGACCAGGCGCTCAGGAGTGGCAAGGTGCAAGACTGGCTCAGTGGTTCACAAACGGGTGAATGGCTGGTGTCTGCGCCGCTGTATGATTCCACTGGTTTGACCCATCCCCATCTGCATGCGCGCTTTGCAATACGCTCTTATACCGGCTATAGCAAGGCCAGGGTCGATATGACGATAGAAAATGACTGGGCCTATCAACCTGCACCGCAAAATTTTATTTATGATGCCGAGGTTGTCATCGGTGGCCAGAGCGTGTTTTCACAAGCCAATCTGACGCATTTTCATCACACCCGCTGGCGCAAGACTTTCTGGTGGGGCAATGCACCGCAAACCCATATCGCCCATAACAAGGCCTACCTCATCGCCAGCAAGGCCGTGCCCAATTATGACCAGCGCATAGCCATTTCCGAGACAGCGTTGAACAATATGAAAAACCTCATGAGCGGCGTCAAGTTCCAGCCCATGGGGCCGGGCCTGGCGGAACCTGGCATGCCCACTACTGGTGGCAGGCCGGATATTGGCCTCATGCCTGGCTGGTCTGCCGCGTACCTGCTAAGCATGGACAAGCGCGCCAAAGACGCCACACTGGCGACGGCAGACCTGGCTGGCAGCTGGTCTGCCCATTACCGCGATCAAAAGACCGACAAGCCCATCAGCCTGCATGATTATCCTTACATGACCATACTTGGTAATCCGGGTGACACCTACAACCCTGCCACCAGGCAGCGCGAGGCTTTCCCGGTCTGTGGCGGTACTTGCAGCAACCCTAATATTGCAGATGCTGCGCATACACCAGCCTTCAGCTACCTGCCTTACCTGGTCACAGGTGATTATTATCACCTTGAGGAAATGCAGTTCTGGGCCATGTGGGATGTGTTCCAGACCAACCCCGGTTATCGCGCCAATGTCCAGGGCCTGATCTTCCAGTCGAACGTGCGTGTGCAGGCCTGGGATATACGCAACCTGGCCGAGACCGCCTATATTACGCCTGACAACGATGTACTCAAGGCCGAGTTCACCAGGATATTGTCGAACAATCTGGATTACTACAACACCACCTATAGCAATAATGCGACAGCCAATATCTTTGGTGCCATCACCGGCCCGGGTGCGATTGTTTACAACAGCAATATCGGTATAGCACCGTGGATGGATGACTTCTTCACCTCGGCAGCCGGGCGTGCTGCTGAACTGGGCTTCAGCAAGGCCCAGCCACTACTGAGCTGGAAAGCCAGGTTCCCGGTGAACCGCATGCTGGCACCTGATTACTGCTGGATTTTTGGCGGCATCTACAGCCTTAACCTCAGGGCAAGCGCGACTGCACCCTTGTACACCACGTTTGGGCAGGCGTATGAGGCCAGTCGTAATCCTGTCGTGGCTGGCATGGCCTGCAATAGCCCGGAAATGGCAAAAGCGCTGGGATTGAAGGTGGGTGAGATGACAGGTTATTCAAGCATAGCTACCGGCTATCCATCGAACATGCAGCCCGCCCTGGCGTATGCAGCAGATTCTGGTTTTACTGGCGGTGCCGCAGCCTGGCAAAAATTCATGCAACGCAGTGTCTTGCCTGATTACACTGCATTGCCAGAATTTGCGATCGTGCCGCGTAGTGGACTGGCGGCGCGCTAGTATCGCTGTTATTACAGACCGAAATTAAAAGGTGGATAGCTGTCTGCTCATCCACCTTTTCCATTCCATGATTGCTCAGAGCGGACTTGGCAAAAATGGATGCGGATCAAGATCACATCTGCCCGGCTTCAATCGGGATCACCAGATTCACTTCATCAGGTAAGACCGGCAGGTAAGCGGTCATGCCAAATTCACTGCGCTTGATGGTAGCCGATGCTTCAGCACCACACCAGAATTTCTTCAGCAGCGGATGAGGGGCGCATTTGAACTGACTTACCGTCAAAGTGACAGGCCTGCTCACTCCCAATAGTGTCAACTTGCCTTCGACAGTAGTGATCGCTGTTCCAATATATTTTACGCTGCTGGATTTGAAAGTCATGCTCGGGAATTGTTCAACGTTGAAAAAGTTCTTGCCTTTCAATTCGGTATCGCGCTCCGCCCAGTTTGAGTTAAGACTGCTGGTCTCTATCGTGATGTCGACAGATCCTGTCTTCTTTTCCTGGTCTATAGTAATGTCACCTGTGACTTTATTGAAAGTACCGCGTTCTATTGAATAGCCAAGATGACCAATTTCGTAATAAGGAGATAGAATACCCGTTAACGCTGGTTGATGAAACCTTGCTCCTTGACGGCAAGCAGCTGCTATGGGTAAACGACTCGAATGCAGCCTTGCTTGCAGCCCTGACAGGCTTGGGCATATTGTCTACGTATGAATTCCTGGCACGTGAACATTTGCTGAGCGGTGCATTGGTGCCTGTCTTACCGCATTGGAGCAGTGAGGCATTGCCAGTGCATATTGCCTTTAGCTCCAATAAAAATATGGCCCGAAAGACCCGTGCTTTTGTAGATTGGACGGTAGAGATTTTTAACGATTTCCTGAAGACGTCTAAAGCGGGTTTCTTTTGACTGGCTTTACAAGATGTTTCGCTATTCCTGATCTTGGGTTATTCCAGCGCAGCAGGAAACACCGGCAGTTTGTCAAAATCTTCGATCACATGCTGTCTGATGATGCGCGCCTTGTTCTTGCTGGCCAGGGCTTCTGCATAATCCATGGATTGCAAAGTCTGTGTTTTGCTGAAGTTATAGATGGGGATCAATCTGCGTTCTTGTGATTCCTTGACGATCCACAAGTCACCCGTCAGCAGAACGGCGCCACTGGCCGCAGTTTTTATTAGCAGGATGGTATGTCCTGCCGTGTGTCCAGGTGCGTGATGTATCGTCACCGTGCCATCGCCAAATACGTCAAAGGGGCGCTGGGCAGGCATGATAATTTTCCTGGTGGATTTGAGTTTGTCATAGTGCACGCTCTCACCACGTTGTTTTGCGGTGGCGGAAAAAGCATTCTTTAATTCATTCTTGTCGACTATCCATGTGGAACCTGCAAACAAATTGCCATTGCCCGCATGGTCAAAGTGCAGATGTGAAAAGGATACGTACTTGAACCCTGCCGGGCTCAAGCCTATCAGGGCAAGTTGTTGTGACAGCGTCTGCTTTAGTGTAAAGCGAAATGCTGCTCCCGGGGCCGGTGTCTTGTCTCTGGTGCTGTCTGGCAAACCTGTGTCCCACATCAGGTCACCGCGCGGGTGCCGGATCACGAAGCAGGGGACGACTGATTTTCCGGGGACGCCCTTCAATGAACCATCGTCAGCGAGAAAGTCCATATCTGTCATTTCTACCCGGCCACAGTCCAGTGCATACAACTTGACACCGATTCCTGGGGAAGTATCAATTGCAGTCGTCGTTGCCAAAGCAGGCGATGCGTTGGCAAATACCATGCCACAAATAATGACCAGACTGGCTGCAAGCTTGTGCAGTTGATGAGGTAGTGATATCTGTAATTTACCTGCCATGTGATTCTTCATTGTTGACCTTGTGAAAGTGCCTAATTTTTTAAAATTTGAAGAGCCATGGACTTCTCAAAAATTATGCTTGGTTTAACAGCGACGCATCGGCTTCAGACCAACTACGACTCAGATCCAGTTTCAATTTCTTGACTTCAGCCTCACGGCCTTGCGCAGTCGCGACGTGGATCAGTCCTTGCAGTGCCCAGCCGCATGCAGGATGTTGAGTGAGATATTTGTGGTAAGTCTGTTCAGCATCCGGCCATAGTTGTACCCGCATCTGCATGTTGGCGAGTGCCAGCATGCTGTTATCTGCCAAGATTGGTGGCTGGGCGTGCTCCAGATATTCAGCAAATATGCTTGCTGACTTTTGGTGCCGCAGTGCTGCCTCCGTCTTGCCCTCTGCCAGCGCCACTTCTGCACGCAATTGCTCACGCGTGACCAATGCCAGGTTGCACATGGTCTTGTCCAGTGGTTCATCTTTTGCGTGCGAGCCAGCGATGGTGCTGGCAATGGGCTCCAGCCTTTTCATCGCATCTGTTGCACAGGCCAGATTACCCATGCGTGCAAAAGCTACACCTCTGGCAAAAAAATACAAGATAGCGGCGATTCCTCTTCTGCCTTGGGCAACAGGTTCTTGAAAAAGTTCATCCCAGCGTTGCAGCCGCAATAACATCAGCAAGGGACGACTGCGTACCAGCTCAGCAAATTCTCCATTTGCATGCATTTCTTCCATGGCAGAGATACGCGTGACATCCAGTGCAGCCTGGCCACGACCTTGCTTTAACAATACATGCCATGCTAGAACTTCGTCACTGGTGGACGAGTGCTTATTTTTTGGATTTCCTCGTTTGGATACATTTATATCGGTCGTTGATATCTGGGTAGTGACCGGTATCTTGAGATTGATCTGACTACCATCTTCTTTGCTGCCGGGGTGAATATCTATATTTACAAGCATGTGGTAAAAAATCCGAAGGAGTTTTTTTGCTTTAGTGTCTACTGCTACATCCAGTGCAAGGGATGCGATAGTCTATAAAGACAGATGCATCCTGCGTAATAAAGAAATGCCGGGTGCATCCGCGAGGTACTGTATACACAGTTTTTATGAAGTCAGCGCTTCGTTCATTTACCTGAAACGCTGCAATTACTGCCAGAACTGCAATTGACCGTTGTGGTATTGCCATTGCTGGTCGTCGTCACTGGAGTTCCTGCAACAACGTTATTATTGGTGCTTGACGTACCATTGGCATTGCCTGGTGTTGGCAATGCCGGGCGTACAGGTGGCGGTGGTGGCGTTGCTGTCACCGGACGTGTTGGTGGTGCTGGCGGAACCGGGCCAGCATTCGCCGGTGACAACAAAATTCCATGGGCGAGCGCGATGACAACGGCGCAATTAATAATGACTTTCATAGGTACTCCTGATAAATTTTTAAATGCCAATGACGGATCAGCCGCTTGCTAAGAGCATCAACTGCCGTCATTATGTTTACCGCTGATTGCTTGCTCGCTCCTTTCCTCCGTTTGACGATCATTGAATGTGCAAGACATCTGCAACGTATCTGCAGCTCATCTGCAGCTTAGGCCCCCGGTTTCATGAAGCCCAGATTTTTTACCGTAAAATTGGCAAGGTCAGGCAGCGTGCTACCCAACTGGCTGTTGGGCAAAAACCAGTCCAGTACCGTGGCCGCATATTGGTTGACCGATGTTGTAGGGATGAACTGGCCTTTTGCATTTGGCCCACTGCCTTTGTCGTCAGCGCCACCGAGTGCATAGTCGGGCCAGGTGCCGTAGGATTTTTGTCCACGCACGGCACCTCCCAGCACAAGCTGGCAATTACCCCACGCATGGTCAGTACCATTGCTACTGTTTGGTTTTAACGAACGCCCAAAGTCAGACGCCGTCATGACAGTGACCTTGTCGGACAAGCCCATCAGCCGCATGGTGCTGGTAAAACCCGCCAGGGCTTCTGACATATCGCGCAATAAAATGGGATGTCTTTGCAACTGGTTGGAATGGGTATCAAAATCCCCTGTTCCCACACAGATAATGTCGCGTACACCGCCCAGTTTTGAACGGGCACTGATTATGGTGGCAGCACGTCGCAGATGCCTTACAAAGCCTACGTCCCTGGCTGATGCAAACCCTGCCGCAATTTCAGCTGCAGGCGTACCTGAAAATAATGGGCTGATGGTTTCATTGACATCGATGGTAGATTTTTCCTGGTCACCCCAGGCCTTGACGAACTCTGAAGTGCTAGCTGTGGCTGAACCAACCAGCATCTTGATGAGGTCCAGCCGCGATGTCGTCGTTACACCAGATTGTTTGATGGCATTGTCGTCATAACTGAGCGCAGTACCAGACAAACGCAATTGCGCAACCCTTGGTGCCTGGCCCCAGCGTTTGTCACCTGCAAATGAGTATGATTTGCCTATGCCCGCATTTTGCAAGGCACGGCCACCCCAGCCACTTTGTACCTTGGGGTCACCCATGGCATTGTGCCAGCAGTTCTGTTGTCCGCCATGGTCAAACAGTTGATTCGGGATCTGGCTGCTGTCACCATCCCTGACCAGACCGGCATATTCAGCCTTGGTAACAGGCCTGACCAAAGGGCCCACATTCGTGATGATGGCCATGCTCTTGTCATTCCAGAAGGATTGCAATGGTTTCATGGATGGATGCATGCCCAGATGTTCTGGCCCATCCAGTGGAATCAGCAACCCATTATCGCCACCAATACCTGCATCGCCAGCATTGCGGCGCAACGCCACGCCGTCGGCACCTCCTCTGGACTGGTTGTATATTTTATAAATTGCCTCATCCATGGGCACAAAGCAATTGAAACCATCATTGCCTCCCACCATATAGACATAAATAAGCGCCTTGTAGTCATTACTCTGTGCATTTGCATCGGTATATGAAAATACTGAAACGCCGGTAGCCATGCTGCCTATCGTCGAAGCAACGCCAGTCTTTAAAAAATTTCTACGATTCATAGGGATGCTCCTTAGCGTTGAATTTGATAGTACCCAGACTTGCGGATCAGATACAGAGCCAGCTTCACACGCTCGGTTAAATAATCGCTCTTATAGGTCTTCACGAGTTTGCCGTTATTGGCCGTATCGCTGGCTGGCGTCCATTTGCTGATGGCATCAACGATGGTTTTGATATCCGCCTCAGGCAAGCCACCTGCAGCAAAGGCGGCGTTCATCCAGCGTACCAGGCTGTTTGCGTCTGCTGCCTGCGCGACCAGGCTTTTGTATTCCAGCCTGGTGCCCAAATCCCATGGAGAGTTGTAGCGCTGCTGGCCATCTGCAGCGAGAGGACATTTGCCATTTGAGCGCTTAAGGCCGGTATCGCAATCAGGCAAGATGCCTGTACCTTCGTTGTACTGGTCAAAGACCAGATAATTATCAAAATTGGCGCGTGCAAAAAGCTCGTTGGCACCGTTGATTTCAAACTCTGGTCCGACCAGCTTGTTTAGGTTGGCGCCTGGCAATGACGCATCTGGTTTAAAGAAATTGAATACGGTTGGCGAATCAAAAACCAGTTGCCCCAGATCTTCACCTGCACTATGTCGCCCCATCTGGCGACCATCAGTGACAGAGCCTTCCAGAGCACGGAATAAGGAGCTCATGTAGACGATAGGTTCCTTGAGCTTGCCAAAGGCAGGGTCAGCGGCGCTGGCGCTGTCGCGTGCTTCCGGGTCAAGCAAGATGGCGGCGATAACAGCCTTCATATCACCTCGCTTACCTGCTCCTATATCTCCAAATTTGCCGCTATCAAATGCATCTGCCACACGGCTTACATAGGCTGGCTTGGGGTTGCTGGTCACCAGGCGCTGTATCAGGAGCTTGCTGATGAAGGGGCTGACGTTAGGGTGCGCCTGCACTGCCTGCAGGGCCGCATCAAAGGCCTGTTTCGCGTTGCGCGACGCGGGTATCGTTACATCAGATAACAGCAGACGCTTGTCACCCCTGGAGATGGCCGCGGGATCATCGTGCTTGGCATCGATGAGCACCATAGGCCCTGCATAGTAAGAATTGTTCCAGGAATTGGGGTTGCGGGTGGTGTAGCGCGAGTAACCGCCCGCAGGGTAGGTCAGGCCAGAAAACGCATAGGCGTAGTTCAATGCGATTTCTTCTGTATAGGTAGGCTTGCACTTGTTTTGCTGCAAGCTGCCATCATGATTCAGCAGGCAGGGGCCGACGGAGAACAATTGTAAAAATTCACGGCCATAATTCTGATTTGGGTCCACGCCATCATTATTGACAGAGTTGATGAAGTCGCCAGTGACCGGGCTGAGCGAAAATGATCGCAAGATATCAAAGTAATTGCCAAAAGCCTGGTCGCGGAAAATCTGCTGATGAATGCGCATGCCATAGGTGTGATCAGAGTCTTCACCCATGCCAACGAGAATTTCGGACAGTGCTAACGCGACCCGGCCACGCAATTGATCATCTGCATTGATGGCCTGACGATAGAATTCCCACACCAGCGGGTCGCTGGTCATATTGTCGCGTCCGCAGTGATCTGCCGTGAAGTGTTCATCGAAGTTGCTACCGCCTGCACAACCGCCGGATACTTTATCGATGAATTCATTGCCGACCGTGTATTGCGTGGGGGTCTTTCCAAACTGATTGATAATCCATTGCCTTGCACCTGATTGCTGGATTTCTGCCAGACCTTTCAGCGTGGGGCCGAACGTCGCCTGGTGCATCAGGCGCGATGCATCTGCCAGAGATTGCAGATCGGCCCCACCTAATGAGCTTGCCACTCCCGCTGCGATGGGGGGAGGTGCTGCTTTTCCCCCTTTGTCTCCCTGGTTTGAACTGCTGCTGGAGCCACAGCCAGCCAGATAGAACGCCAGCAGCGGCGAAGTCAGAAAGATAATCGTCATTCGACTTGATAATATTTTTTTCACTTATGAACTCCTCGTTTTAAAGCCATTGAGACGGATGAGGTAAAACTTCAGCAGATAATTTCTTGTTCTACGCACCTATGAAGAACAAGCCAATAAAAACGCATTACGATCTTTGCATTCCTTAATGTTTTAATGTCTAAGCATATCAATCAGAAAATCAGATAAATGATTTCACCTATTTCTTGAATTCAGAAAGTAAGTGGACCAATAGATCAAAAGCAGATTTGCGAACATATAAAAAAGAGCGTAAAAAACTGCGGAACTGAAATTGACCGGTTCACTCTAAGTAGGGCAATTTTTCAAACGGCATCACTGTTCTTTAATGAGCGCAGACAGCAAATGAAGCTTGATGCAAGCAATGCGTCTTTCAGCTATTTACTTGCTGAGGCGCAACGGTACATAATTGCCAACCTTGTTTCAAGGAGCCACCAAGTTGTAATCAAGTCACCAAGAGGTAACCATGCGGCAACAAATATTGAGCGACGCCTTCCTGGCCGATTGCCCCATCATCGAAGTTCTGGACCAGTTGTCTGACAAGTGGTCAGTGCTCGTCATGGCACGTGTAGTCAAATCACCCATACGATTTAATGAGCTGAAAAGAGACATGCGAGGCATCAGCCAAAAAGTATTGGCACAAACTTTAAAGAAGCTCGTGCGCTTCGGTTTGATAGAGAGAACCGCATATGCCACTGTGCCAGTGACGGTGGAATATGAGATTACCCCGCTAGGCATATCGCTTGCTGCCATCATCAATGAACTGCGCATCTGGTCTGTGAAGCATTGCGTGCAGATACGTGCAGCACAAAAAAAATTTGACGCAGAGCACAAGCAACTGGAAGATTGAAGTGCCGTCCAACGGCTTGTGCTCGCATACAAAAAATGGATCGTCCAGCAAATGACGGGTCTTAATCGGGATATTTGGAAACAAATTGGTTTTGTTGTTACACAATACTTACAAATCCCCCATCTTGCCTAGGTACCCAATCAAGGTTCTTGTGATGAGTGAGTGGCTCAGCCTGTGTGATTTCGATGCATATCTCGGAAATTGGGCACATGGTGAGTACTAAGGAACTATTCATTCAGACGGCAATGCCCGCACGGTATAAAACTCGCTGGCGATTTTCCAGTGGCCATTGATCTTCAGCAGGTGCAGCAGCTTCCAGCCAAAGCCACCTTTTTGGGTGCCTGCTTCCTTGGTCACAAAATCCAGCGACACTTGCGCCAGTGCGCCATCCTGTTTGATATCGACATTGTAAAAAGCCTGCTCCAGCTTGCGCCCGCTGGAAAATACACTCTGGCGAAAATCCGCATAACGGCGGGTATCGATGCTAGCGCCAGTATTGGCGATATCTGCGACGCCACGCACCGCCATGAAAGGCACTTGCTCATCCAGTAGCAGCGTGGCAAAGGTCTTGCCATCACCCGTGCTGACAGACGTCGTATAGCTGTTCAGCAAACGCGCTATGGCCTGTTTGTCTTCAGCGCTGCTGAGGTAATGGGATTGAAAATCGACAGGGGATGGGACAGCGGCGGTAGCGGGATTAGTCATGGTCATAGTGCTTGCTATAGTGATGGTCAGGATGAAAGTGAGGGCAGTGCGGGGTAACAATTTCATGGTGGGTTTCCTTCAAAAGACTGCATTGGGCTACTATAGTGAGCAGAGAGTCATTAATAAATCGAATATTCATAATGCAAGGTATTACAAAGTCTAATGATTGATCGCCGCCCATGAAAAACCTCGACATAGGCTTGCTCAGGACCTTCCTGCATGTCGCAGAAACCCGTAGCATGAGCTTTGCCGCCCAAAGGTTGCACATGACGCAGGGCGCTGTCAGCCAGCAAATCAAGCGGCTGGAAGACATGATCGGCAAGCGCGTGCTGGACAGGGCCAGGTCTGGTGTCAGCCTGACAGCGGAAGGACAGGTCTTGCTGCAAAAGGCGCGCAGCCTGGTAGAAATGAATGACGCCATCCTCGCATCAATGATGCTGGCCGAAGTAGCAGGCACAGTGCGCCTCGGTGTGCCGCATGACCTGATGGTCATGCACCTGCCGAATATCCTGCCTGCCTTTGTCAAAGCCTATCCGCAGGTAGAGATATCCCTGCTCGCAGGTTCATCCACTGAGTTGATGAAAAACTTTGACAGCGGCCTGCTGGATCTGGCCATCATTGAAGCACCTGCTGGCTCTGCTCAAGGAGAGCTGCTGGCACTGGAAAGACCAGTCTGGGCAGGCAAGCGCGATGGCAGTGCCTGGCAAAAACGGCCATTGCCGATTTGCCTGGTGTCAGAAACCTGCGTCTTCAAACCCACGGTAGTGCGCGAACTCGCCAGGGCCAGCATAGACTGGCGCAATGTCGTCGATTACCCCAGCATGGAAGCCATCAGCGCTACCGTGCAGGCAGACCTGGCCGTGACAGCCTTGCTGCCATCAACGGTGCCGCCGGGGCTGGATATATTCGGCGAAGAGGCTGGCTTGCCATTGCTCGATGAGTTTGCCATCAGCCTGCGCATGCCCGCGCATGGGGCCAGTGCAGCGAGCATGGCGCTGGCGGAAGCGATACGCACCGCCTACGCATTTACCCAATACGATAGCTGAGTTTTTCAATGCGCCAGCAATGCTTGCGTATGAAATTAATGTGTCATACCACCCCAAGTGCAATCGCGCATTGGGCAGAATCGACGATAGTCGTAGCCGCAGGGCGCGGATTCCAGTCCAGCATGCGCTTTGCCTTGTCGGACGTAAAAACATGTTTGCGACCCAGCAATGGCGTGACAAATTGCATGGGGCGATTAAATAGCGCGACAGTGCGAAACAAAAAATCTGCCATTGCCTTTGTTGGTACTTTCTGTGCGCTGTTCCCGAGGTTTGACCGCAAGACCCCGGCAATCTCGGCCAGCCACATCCATTCGCTGGCGGCGATATAGCGCTCACCTGCGGCCTCGGGGGCAAGCATGGCGCTGATGTGCAGATCAACTACGTCACGGACATCAACGACACAGAAACCCAGCTGCGGCAATCTGGGCAGGCTGCCGCTCAGCATGCGTTGCATCAGATTCAGTGAGTGTGAGTAATGCGCACTGAAAACCGGTCCAAGCACGGCAGCCGGAAGTATGGTCGTTAGCGTTGTTGGCCCGGATTGGCCAGACATGAAATCCCATGCTGCGCGCTCTGCGAGGGTTTTGGCGAGACGGTAAGGTCCGAGCATGGCATCACTTGTATCAGTCCACAGGCTTTCATCGAAAATGCCATCAGCACTGTTCATCGCTGGCCTGCAAGCTTCAATGGCAGAGGTCATCACTACGCGCCGAACCTTTGCCTGGCAGGCGGCACGGAGCACGCGCAAAGCGCCATTACGGGTTGGCGCGATCAGCACTTCTGGATCACGTGGTGCATCAACACCCACCGGCGCGGCAACATGGATTACATAGTCGCAGCCAGCAACGGCATCATCCCATCCGGCGTCGTTGTTAAGATCCGCAACGAAAAATGTCAGCCTTGTATCGCCATCAGGCTGTGCCCGTAGCTGATCTGATATTTGCGTACGTAAAAGCGCTACTTTGGCGGCGCTACGTACAGTTGTGCGCACAAGGTAGCCGCGCTTCAATAATTCAACAACGGTCCAGCCCGCAATAAAACCGCTGCCACCAGTCACTAAAACAGTTTTCATTATCGTTCCTTTATTTAAATGTTTGACTAGTCAGTCATTAAAAATTCAAAAAAAATCAGCTGATCACGCGCCACAATGCTTCAAACCCGGTCTGGCTATGCGTCGCTGCGTTGGCAGGATCCTGGATCATGAAATCCATCGTGGCATCTGCCAATGAGTTCATGATTCCAACAAAAAAGCCCATGGGCGCATAGCGTAAAGAACCTCTGCTACGGCATTGCTCCATCAAGCCAGCGATACCTGCCATGGCCTGATGCCCTGCGATGCGATTGGCAGGCGTGATTTCTTCCGAAACGCTCAGTTGCGCCAGCGCCCGTCGCTTTTCAGGGTTGACACTTGCCCATTCCATCCAGTTTGTCCATAAATGAAATACCTGATCGCGCAGCCCGGTTGCAGGCAGCCCATTCATTGCAGCAGTGGCCATCTCGTTCTTCAATTCGAGATAGAGTGCATTAAATAAATCTGCTTTGGTCTCGAAATAAGTGAACAAGGAACCATTGGATACACCAGCGGTTTTGGCGATGATGGATGTTGGTGCACTCAGTCCCTGGCTGACAATCAAACCAGTTGCTGCCACCATGATGGCATTACGCTTGTCCTCACTTCTTGGTCTGGCCATTCCTGTTTTCCTGAGATTTTTTTGTATAATATAGAAGAGTGCTTAGTCAGTCAATAATATGTTTTTCCATTTTCGAACATGCAATTTCAAAACTAAAGCGGTATGCGCGCTGATCACACACCAACATACACAGGCAAACTCAACAAACCTTCGAGCTTGTCCACCGTACCAGGAATACGCTCCAGACGCGGGTAGCGCAGTGAGCCGGTATAGTTGATCGCAACGGTACGCGTTTTCCCATCCGCCATAAAAGTCAGCTCTATCCGCCTCCTTTGATACGGCAGCAGCCTTGGTCGCCTGTTTCAATACAATATCCGAAAACGCTTCCTTAACCACGTTCAGTTTCGTAGGTTGGGCTACGTCTCATCAGCCCAACACTCGGCTTATAAATTACGTATTCGTTTATCAAAGGCCCAGTGTTGGGCTGGTAAACCGTAGCCCAACCTACGTGTTTGATGAGGCCCGGCCCACCCGCAATCACCCACCCACATAAACAGGCAAACTCAACAAGCCTTCGAGCTTGTCTACCGTACCAGGAATACGCTCCAGACGCGGGTAGCGCAGCGAGCCGGTATAGTTGATCGCAACAGTACGCGTTTTACCATCCGCCATGAAAGTCAGCGCTATCGCCTCCTTCGATACCGCTGCCGCCTTGATGGCCTGCTTCAATACCGTATCCGAATACGCTTCCTTGCCCACGTTCAGCAAGCGCGCACCCAGGCTGATGCCAGCGCGAAAGGCCGGGCCTTCCCATGTCACGCTGTTGACCACGCCCTTGCTATTGACGGTCAGGCCCAGCGAATGAGAAAAATCCGTCGCGCCTGCATCCACTTCCATCTTCGTGAAATAGTCTGTGGGTTCATCGGTGTAAATCAGGCGATAGCCGCTGCGTGTCAGGCCATCCAGTGCATGGCTGGTATCATGGGCTTGCAGACGGGTGGTGAAATAGGTGGCCCAGTCATAAGGCACGAGTTGGTTCAGGCCCTTGCAGATATCCGCAAAGGTATAGGTGCTGATGGCACTGTTCGCCTTGCCGCCACCAAAGAACTTGCCAGCAAAATCAGCCAGGCCAAATTTGCCGGATGAACGTTCGCGCATCAGCATCTCTACATCCAGCCACAGCATCACACCTTCGACGTAATAATCTTCCCGGCGCTGCCAGTCGCGCCAGCGCACTGCGGCCTTGCCGCCTGCCATATAGATGGGGTCTATCGTGCTGTCTTGCAGTGACTTCCATTGCCTGCCCACGCGGGCGCTGACAAAGGCGGCATCCATCGCCAGTGCATCCAGACTTTGCTGGCGCGTCATGAAACCCAGGTGCGAAGTCAGTATGCGGCCCCAGAATTCTGTCTGCCCCTCATACATCCACAGCAGGCTGCCGCGCATGGGCAGGTTGAGGTTGGGCGTCCATAAATCGGCAGGCTGGCGGTAGCGGCCATTCCAGGCATGGGCATATTCATGCGGATGCAGGCTGGCAATGCGTAATTGTGCATCGGCATTCGCGAAAAAATCAGCGGGCAGATTAATCTCTGTCGATTCTGAATGCTCGGCACCACCGCCAGAAAATATCGTATCCGACAACGTCACCAGAAAATCAAAATGCGGATAAGGCTGACCCTTAAACAGTTTAGGAACAACCGCCACCATGGCCTGATACCTGGCCAAAAATTCTGGCGTGATGGCAATCGCAGCCTCAGAGTCGCCCAACATATTCAAACGTACCGGCACAGCCGCACCCGCAGGCGTGAGTTCTACCCGTTTGAAATACCGCCCTGCATAGACAGGCGCATCCATGAGTTTGTCAACACTGCTTTGTTTGAAGCTGATCTGCTTGCCCTTGACTGCATCGCTATCCAGCGAAGTGGCGAATTGAAAATTCTCAGGCAGGGTGAGGGAGGCGGTGCTGGCAATATTGCGCAGATACCAGCCCGCCGGATACAGCGCCAGCTTTGACCATTGCAATTTCAATATGTCTGGCGACAAACCACGGCTGGCTGGCAGTATCTGGAAATCCAGCTTCAGTTCACGCGCAGTTTTTGGCACGGTGATATGAAAAGCATACGGGTTCACCGCATCACGTTG
The DNA here is from genome assembly GCF_049339405.1 of Undibacterium sp. Tian12W. Lineage (NCBI taxonomy): Bacteria > Pseudomonadati > Pseudomonadota > Betaproteobacteria > Burkholderiales > Oxalobacteraceae > Undibacterium > Undibacterium sp. Tian12W. The sequence continues at coordinate 45,174 of NZ_JBMPPK010000011.1, read as the reverse complement.
CCATTCCAGCTTTGTATCACCTGCCATGATGCTCAAACCTGCCAGGTCTGCGACCGTTTGCGTAGCTGCATGGCTGGTGGTCTCCCATTCAGGATACAGCAAGACCATGTGGCCACTTTTTTGCACGGGTATGCTTTGCCGCACACGGATGATCTTGTGTACCGTATCCGAGGCATCCACATCCAGTTTCATGACACCATGAAATATCCGGTCACGCGGCGCTTCTATCTGTGGCGCAGGCATTGCTGCTTTAGGGCCTGTGTCAGCATGCACCAGTTCTGTAACAGCGATCTGCGAAAAAGTCAGGATGAGGGCGGGCAGTATTTTAGTCATGGGCAATCTGTTAACAAAAATTCTCGATAAGTTTGCACCTAATGTTGTGCACTTAAGTCTTCAGAGTGTCAGGCCATTTTTAAGGCATAAAGTTCCATCACAAACACGCTTGCTAACATGCTTAACTCAAGGCACGGCTGAATTGCCGCAAGTCTTCAGCATAAGCCTGCGTTTGCTCCCATGCCGGGAAATGCCCTCCTCGAGCTGGGCTGGTGTATTGGACAAGATTATAAAAACGCGCTGCCCATTCTCTGGGGGCGACTACTAGCTCCTTCGGCCACATGCATACCGCCGTCGGCACGCTGACCCTGTCGCTCAACTGCAAGGCCGGACGAAAGTGACGCGCCTCATAGTAATACCGCATGGACGAGCCTATGGTTTGCGTAGCCCAGTACAGCAGCAGGTTATCCAGCAGCATCTGCTCAGGGAAAACTTCAAACAGATTGTCACCGGCATCGCTCCAGTTCCTGAATTTTTCCAGTATCCAGCTCGTCAGGCCCAGCGGTGAGTCATTCAGCGCATAGGCCAGGGTTTGCGGTCTGGTTGCCTGCAAATGCAGGTAGGCACCTTCCTTGTCGCTCCATTGTTTTACTCTGTCCATATAAGCCAGCTCTGCCTTGCTAAGGTCAGTGGCACTGGCTATGCCCGGTGGCTCTACCACTGCCGACAGATGTATGCCCTTGATGGCCTGCGGATATTTCAGTGCCATGCGGGTTGCCACACCTGCACCAACGTCTGTACCGGATACCATATAGGTGCTGTAACCCAGCCCCTCATGCATGAGGCGGTGAAACAGGTCTATGGTCTGCACCTGCTTGGGTATGGACGGGCGCTCAGACAAACCAAAGCCGGGATGGGCAGGGAGGATCACATCAAAGGCATCTTCATCATTACCTCCATAGCTGCCAGGATCAGCCAGCATGGGCGCGAGCCGGGTGTATTCGACAAAGCTAGAAGGCCAGCCATTGCTCAGCAGCAGCGGTTGCGGCTTTTTAGTTTTACTCCTGCCCTTGAAATATAAAAAATGAATATGAAAACCATCTATCTCAGCCTGGTAGTGTGGCAGCGCATTGAGCCTGCTTATCGCCTCATTGATGTCATACCGCGTTTGCCAAAAATCGATCAGATGGCGTAGCGGCTGCGTGGACGTGCCATATGACCAGTCATCGACAATGGCATCTGCCCAGCGTGCATTGCTTAATCTTTGCATGAGGTCATTTGCTTGCGAGGCGTCTAATGGTGCATGCCATGGTGTGATTTTCATTTTGGGTCCTTGCTGTTTATATTCAGACTGAGGTGCTGGCTGGCCTGTGGATTGTTCAGCACTTATCCCCAGCGCAGTGGCGAGCAAAAACTGGCGGCGATGCATACTGTTTTCTGTAAAGTCCTCTGGTCTGGTAAGATTAATTTAATTAAGTGCATCTCAAAAGCAATCATTTTTAATGAATTGGTAAGCATAGCTAATCAATAATGCGTATTCCTTTGCAATTCCTCCCTGCTTTTCGTGCCGCTGCCCAGTTGCAGAGTTTGCGTGCTGCTGCTTCACTGTTGAACCTGACACCCAGCGCCATCAGCCAGCAGATCAGCGCGCTGGAGCAGCAGCTAGGGTTTGCCTTGTTTGAAAGACAGGGCAGGCGGGTTTTGTTGAATGCGGCTGGCAAGATTTTCCTGCAAAGCGTAGATGCAGCACTGGATGGGCTGGAAGCCGGTGCCAGGGCCGCCAGGGCTGGAGAAAGCGCCGGTGCCGACACCGTGCTGCGCCTCACTGTTGTGCCCTCGTTTGCCCAGCGCTGGTTGTTGCCACGCATAGGCCACTGGCGCGAACGTCACCCGAATATCCGCCTGAGTATTGAAGCTACCCAGCAAAGCCGTGACTTGCAGTCGCAAGACCTGCATGCCGGCATACGCTTTGGTAACGGCCATTGGCAGGGGCTGGAGGCTGAGATGTTGTCAGACCTGGACTTGCCCCTGCTGGTGGTCGGCTCACCTCATGCAGCGCACAGGCTCAAGGATTACACAGCAGAACAAATCGCCCGCGAACCCCTGCTGGGCGACCCGCTGGTATGGCAGCGCTGGCTGGATGCAGCAGGCATCAAGGGCAAGGTCGTGCCGGTTGCCAGCTTTGCCGAGACTGGCCTCATGTTGCAGGCCGCAGAGCATGACCTGGGGCTGGCGCTGGCCCGTGGCGTCTATACGGTGGATGCGCTGGTAAATGGCAATCTGGTGCAAGTCTCGCAAGTGATCGCCCGGCACGATGTGCGGCAACGCTATTATCTCGTCTATCCACCCGCACTGCGCAACTGGGCACCCTTGCTGCATTTGCGTGCATGGCTCTTTGAAGAATTGCAGGAGTCACGCAAGCAAATGGTCGCCATGGGCATCATGCCTGCATCCTTATCTTAACCATGTAGGCACTGGCCCCGCATCATTGGCATACACATCCCACACACTGTTTTCTGGTGCTGAAATTGCGGCGGAGACCATGGCAGCAGCCAGGTCTGGCCTTGCTATCGTGCGCCTCATGTCCAGTCGGTGATCAGCCTGGGCAGACAGCATGGCGGCAGTTGCTGGCCTGGTCGTTTCAATTCCATTTTCCAGTACATCAACCAGGCGTGGCGCACGCAGTATCACATAAGGCAGGTCGCTATCGACAAGTGCCTGCTCCCTGTCCATTATATTCTTTTGCATGCCGCGCTTAGCCAAATTTAACAGAAGCCAGGTCAGTGAAGGTTTGCCCGGCCCCATGACCGACAACAGGATAATGCGTGGTGGTTTTGCGTGACGCTGTACACCATTCAGCACATTCACGAAACCATCAAACATCACCGAGCGTATCAGCTGTTTTGGCGCAAATGCCTTGTGGATATCCACCGTAAAAAACACTGCCTCCAGCTCACCTGCCAGTGCTGCGGCTATGGCTTCCGGCTTGCCCACATCGGCAACGACGGGCTTGATCAATTCTGTTGCTGCGGGTGGTTTGCGTGCAATGGCACGCACAGTGTGACCCTGACTGGCCAGCAAACGGGTGATGGCCAAACCTGTGCCGCTGCTGGCACCGACTACTGCGTATTCTTTCATCATATTATTCTCTTTTCTTTTATTGATTTATTTTGTTTATATGTTTTTCAAGATATCTACCAACTGGCCATTCATGACAGGCGCGCTGGCAATAAAATTCGGGCTGGATAAAGTCCAGGGCTGGCCTGTCCAGTCTGTTACCTGACCACCGGCTTCTGTCACCAGCAAGGCACCGCTGACGAGGCCGGACAAGACATTGCCGTGCTGCCAGAATGCATCGAGTTGTCCGCTGGCGACCTGTACCAGTTGCATGGTCGCAGGCACAGCCATGCGTACCAGCAGGGCATGTTCCAGCATGGCCGTGACAGACTGGCCTATCTTGCTGTAAGCCAGCTTGCCTTCACCCGGGGTAGCCTGGCCAGTGCTGACCAGGGCCGCTGCCAGGCTAGGTTTTTGCGATACATGCAGTGGCTGGCTGTTCATATAAGCACCGCTACCGCGCACTGCTGTATACAGCTTTGCCGCCAGCGGCTCAGCAACTACCGTCAGCACAGGCACATTGTCACGTACCAGTGTTGCTGTCACCGCCCATTCAGTCGTGCCGTGGATATGGTTGACATTGCCTTCTGCCGGGTCAGCCACCCACCATTCACCAGCAGGCAGGGGGCCGCTGGACTTTTCATCGTCCAGCCATCGTGCACCTGGGCGCACAGCCAGTAAAGAATCACGCAATTGCGCGGTCACGGCAGTGTCATTGTCTTCTATCATCGTCAGCAGTTGCGGCAGGTCTGCAGGACGTGCATCTGGCTTGAAACGCTGGAGCAGCAGGTCAGCCGCCTGACGCACGGCGATGACGGTGGCGTTTAATAACTGTTGATCGTTTTCATATTGTGTTTGCATGATTATTTGCCTTCCTTGAGTTCATTGTGTTCGTTGTGTTCAACAAAGTAGAGATATAATATGAGTTATCGCTCATATTGGAAACTCGCATTCATGACCAAGCCCATCAAGAAGGCCGCCACCCCGCTGGCCCCTCGTAAAAGCCCCACACAAGCCCGCTCTGTCGCTACCGTAGAAGCCATATTGCAAGCTGCTGCTCACATTCTCGAAACTGAAGGCCTCAGTGCCTGCTCCACCAATGCCGTGGCAAGAAAGGCTGGCGTCAGCATAGGCTCGCTGTATCAGTACTTCCCTTCAAAAGACGCCATCAGCAGGGCGCTGATACTGGAGCAAACCACCGCACTGGTTGAAGATGCCGAGAAAATAGATCTGGAACAGGGTGGCCGCAAGGCACTGGAAGACTTGATCGATGTCGCCATCACCCACCAGCTAAAAAGACCGGCGCTGGCAAAAATACTCGATGCAGAAGAACTTCGCCTGCCCGTCGCCGCAGACCTCAAACGCCAATCCGCCCGCCTGCGCAAAACCGTGCACGACATACTCTCTCAGGCTGATATGCCAGAAGGTGCAAACGATGCAGAAGTCATGGCCGATTTAATGGGCATCATCAAGGGTCTGGTCGATGCAGCAGGGGCGCGGGCTGGTTCAGAATCCCCCGCCAGCGCAGCCAATTTGCGCAAGCGGGTGAGGAGGGCGGTGTTTGGGTATCTGGATGCGGGGGAGTGAATGCTCGTACTGACAGCGGTCTGTTAAGCTGAAGCAATAGCAGATTGAGGCGATTTTCTCTGGTAGGGTGCGCCATGCGCACCATCTCAGGTGCATGCAGATATCACTGCGCGCGAAGTAATTGTTTCTAAAAAATTGCTGATAATGAGAGCGGTGCGCACGGCGCACCCTACTTCGGTAGGCTCATAGCGGAGGCAGGAATAAATTTTCTGACTCAAGTATTTCTCAGTGTCTCTGTGTCTCTGTGGTGAGCTTTCAGGTCTTATGCTTTTTCGTTTACCCGCCTGAACGTGTTGCAGCAGGTCGAATCCTTTTCTGGGGTATCGTTGCAATATACAGCCAGCGACCTGAACTTTAGTCTGGTTCACATAAACACAAAACAGGCATATCATTCATCTGGCTTTCGTGTATCAAGAATCATGGTCAAGCTGGCGCTTAAGCAGAACTTTACTACCTTGCCAGATTGCCGTAACTGAAAATACCTGATAAGCCGTAATGAAGGGCAAGACTACCGCATCGTGTGATCAACTTTCGAGAAATAAGCACCATGAATCCATCATTGAAACCAGCCGTGTTCTTATGTACAGCCATCGCGCTTGCCAGTTCCCCCTGTGCCTATGCAGCCGATAAACCTGCTGCTCCCGCAGACCTGGCGCTCTCCTGCCAGAATCCGGTAAAGAAAGGCGATACCGCACAAAGCCTGAAGAAACGCTATCCAGGAAACACCACGGTGCAGGAAGTGGATGGCGCGGAAGGGGCAACTCAAAAAGTACTGGTGCTTTATCCCCAAAACCTGATGAAGCCCTACAGGGTAGAAGTGTACTTTGATGATGACGCAATGACCCGCCTTGTTTCCGTCAATATTAATGTCGAAAAAAGTCAGTGGACTTATCAAGGCTTGAAGATACTCGATTCCATCCAGGCAGTAGAAAAACAGAACGGCAAACCGTTCACCCTGTACGGCTTTGGCTGGGATTACGGCGGCCACGTCACCAGCTTCAATGATGGCGTTTTTTCAAAACCGTCTGGCGACTGCACCCCGCATTTCCGCTTTCAGCTACGTACTGATAAAAATGCACCCAAGGCCATACTTGGCGAACAAAAAATCAAATCTAGCCTGCCTGCAGTAATCCAGGCACAGCCTTATCTGAGCGAAATATCACTCGACTTTGTTGAGCAGAAATAGTGAGGAAATTCGCAAGGTGCAGAAGCCCCCGTAGGTACGATTAGCAAAGCGTAATCGTACAAAACCGTGTCCCCAAGAAATGAAAAGATCGCAAGCATGCAGTTCAATGCCGAAATAATTCGATAGCATCTCTATGTCCAATCAATAAGTTGTTATAGGGTCTTACATTCGTATATTTCACATCACTGAAATATATGAATGTAAGACTCTTATTATTTTGTGTTTTTGCAATGATTTTTGACTGGCGGATAATAAATCGTGGATATAATGCCAGCACACATTATGCAAGCATGATGCTGATATCAAACAAGACAAAATAAAACAAAGAAGGGGAAGCCGTGCTCATCATCTGGGGGAAAACACATGTACGCAAAAATATTGGCTATGCTGCCGATTTTTGCCCTATTTGCCGCGGGCCGCAGGTATTCAAGCTCATCCGCGTTGGCCTGGCCAGCCACGTGTATTACATTACCTCAGGCGACGGGGAACTGGTCAGCCATGATCGCGAATGCCAGCAATGCAAAACGCTGCTCAATGCCAATCCTGATGGGTATCTGACACTATCCAAGAAAAAACAGTCGCTGGCTGAGCTGATGAAGACGACTTTCCCAAGCTTGCCGGAAGTGTATAAAGACAGGCTGGACCTCGAAGAAAAAGTCATGAAAACCCCAGCCCTGCTGACGCCGCAAGAGCGCGCCATCATGATCAGGACACCCTTCCACCTCTTGTCGCCTCTGGTAGAAATGCGCATAGGGCAGACCCACTTAGACACGGGCATCAGCCTGGCACTGCTCGGTTCGTTTTTTCTCGTTACCATCGTCCCTGTATTGTTAACAAAAATCCTGCCTTTTGATGAAGCTATCATCTTTCTCGCCTGCGCCATCATCGCCTTGCTGGTGATAGGCTGGCAATTGCTTACTGCCGGCAGTCGCTATGTCAAGCGCCGCATCATCCCTGTCCTCGGCCCCAACTTGAAACCCTTGAGGCCGACAGAAAGCGAGCTGAAATCAGCCCTGGCAGAATTGAAGGCAGACCAGAAAAAAATGGCAACGAGATTGAAGATTGCGGATTTGCAGAAATATTTTTGAGTGGCGGTGGCGTGCGATTGCGAAAAGCTAGTCGCCTTCCGCGTTTTGTTAAGAGTTTATTTGAACTTATCAGCTCGCCTTCCGAAATTCGTCGAGTCTATAGATTAAATTTTTAAGGTCAAATGGGATTTCTTCGTTTTTAAATTCACTTATTATTTGTACATCCGTTAGATTTACTCCATAGTCTTCCTTTATTTGTGTTCTCAGTTCTCGCAAAACAGTTTTTCCAGGGATTATTTTCATTCTTTCACGTATATTTGACCACTTAGATTCAAATTCCTGAAGAACTTCTTTACTTAAAGTGCTTCGATCTTTGCTTGACTTGTTGTGATATTCAAGTTTTTTTGAAATATACTGGGCTTGAATATCAAGTTTTTCTTTTTCAGTAATTTCTTGCAAGTATTGCTCAGTACATTTCCCTGCAAAGTCGAATGCGCCTTTTCCTTTGTTTTTTTTATCAATTTGTGAGGTCAAAACTCTTTGAAGAACATCAATATTTAATAGATAATTTTCCATTTCTTTTCGCGAAAGAATCTGTGCGTCTGAAAGTTCTTTTTTCAATTCTTCAGACATAGCTTCTATTTGCTCAGAACAAAAATAATCTCGATCATAAATTGCAAAAATCTTCATGCTCACGTCGATAGTACTTTTTATACCCCATGCAAATGATCTAACTTTTTCCCAAGTCGTAAATCCTCCAGATTCGAATGGAGTAAGATCATTTCCAACTGATAATTCAGCGTATCCCAATTTGATCGCGAAACGTCGCAACGTCTTAAAATCATTAAAGCCTTCGACAAAGACAATTTTTTTTGTTCGTGCTAAATGAGTCAAAGTAACATTTTGTGCTGAACCAATGGACCTTAATGCAAGCTGCATTCCACTTACGTCCTCAAGTCGTTGTGCGGCTTTTCTTCCCTTTTGTACCAATAAAATCTCGCTCGGATCGGCTTCACCAATAATTTCGACTGAGTGAGTAGCGAGTAATACATCTGTGGACAACTGGCGAAGAATGATGAGTAGTTGCCTTTGTACATCGGGATGCAAATAAATCTCTGGTTCGTCGATAGCTAGCAAAGTTGATTTTGAAGCTCTGGAAATATGAGTTAATAACTGACACCAAATTTGAAATCCAAAACCAGCCCAATAGATCTCACGTGCGATTCGATCTTCTTCAATAAACATTGTGAGTTTTTTAGATTGATAGTCGATTTCTGGTTTCGCGATTACCATACCGGGCCAAGTTGATGCTATTAGCGTTGAATACTCTTCCCAACCCTCTGGAAAGTAATGCCAATAATTTCTAAAGTGCCGACTGGCTCTATGACTATTTAACGATTCAGTAACAGTGGCTTCGTTAACGATGGGTTCGTTGTGTTCTAGTTGTCCGAGTACAGGCACAACTTGAATGGAAATAGGAAACTCAGTTCGAAATCTAGCTACAGTAGTAACCGCTGGTCCATCGTTCTCCCAATGTAAAATACAAGTGCCGTCACTGGAAAAAAATAAGCAAAGTTTATTTCCATTGGAAAGCCTAAATTCTATTGTGCTATCTTCAGAGTTGTAGTCTGACGCTACGTTTTCTAGTGAAATGCCAAGCTGAGCTACTGAAATAAAGTGACCGTAGCTATATTTGCCTTCAGCTATATGAATTCTCTCGGGGTTCCTGCTTTTCGCACGTTTTAACGCGACTTCCAATATGCGTAATGCGCTGATAATGGTCGATTTTCCGGCATTGTTGGGGCCAACAAGGATGTTTGTGCTATGAAAAGAGACACTATAATCTTTGAGTGACTTAAAATTATGAAATCGAATCGCCCTTATTTTTACTGTGCTCACTTTCATCGCCCCCATTTAGCCAGTCCAGAATCGAATCAAATTGTCATTTAAGCCATTAATGTGGCAGTAAGTATTGCATATTTTGTGCAAAAAATTAGTCATGGAGATAGATATATTTTTAAAACTTTGGGCAGTCCAGGTGGGTACGATTATCGCCACACAATCCTATGCATGTTAAGCCACCAAGAGATGCCGAGGAGCATATTCCCGGCCAGCATTCTCTGTCCCTCTGTGATGAGCAGTCAGATTTTGCGCTTTTCGTATTGACAGCACGTTGTGTTATAAGGTATCCCAAAACTGCCGGTAGCCAAAACTTCACCCAAACACCCCACCCTCATCCGCATCCAGTATCACCGACAAAGTAATATGCCGCGGCCGCGTCAGCGCGAACAGAACAGCATCAACCACATCCTTGCTGGTCGCACGCTCACCTTTCTTGCGATCAAACACTGCATCCCATTCCGGCTGCTGCGGTGCTACGTCATCAAGATAAGGTGGGTGTACGCTGATGGAGCGGATCGGGGTGCCTGCCAGCATTTGCCGGAAGCCGTCTGCGAGGCCGGCCTGGGCGCGTTTGGCGGCGTAGAAGGGGACGGAGACGCTTTGCATCCTCGCATTTGGCAAGCCGCTGATGGAGCCTATGGTGAGGATGTCTGCGCCTTTTGATAATCGCAGCAGCGGCAGCAGGCCCTGGGTTAGCAGGAAGGTGCCAGTGACGGCAGAATTGATGACGCCCAGTACTTCGGCTGCTGTGTAGGCTTGCTCCCTGGCTTCCAGCCACATGGTGCCGTTGTTGATCAGCAGGTCGATGTGGGTGTGCGATTTGCTCAGCGTATCGATGGTGGCCTGCACGCTGTGCATATCGGCCAAATCGGTTTCCATACATACCGGCATTTCATGCCCCAGGTTTTGTATGGTGCTGGCGGTGTCGGTTAGCTGTGCAAGTTTGCGGCCACATAAAATCACTTTACAGCCTGCTTCTGCCAGTGAGATTGCCAGCGCAGCACCCAGGCCGCGTCCTGCACCGGTGATCACTGCGGTTTTTCCAGTCAGACTAGTCATACATTTTCCTCACGAATTTTTCTCATGAATTTTTCTCATAAATTTTCTCATTAAGCGAGTGGAAACTATACAACAGTCTTGTCGGGCGTGCAGTCGGCAAGGCTTGTAGGAGCGGCTTTAACCGTGAACAACTGGGCCGTAGCATGGGATGTGGCTGCTCAAGCATTCGCGGCTGAAGCCGCTCTTACAGGGTAGCTACATTCGTGCAAAAAAGAAAAACGGCTGCTGAACATGCATCTGTTCAGCAGCCGTTGCACTTAGTGCCGGGTGATTACAAAGACTTCAGGAAAGCCAGTACTGCATCGCGATCTGCTTTAGACAAGCCTTCAAAACGCTGACGTGCCTTGTCTGCTTCGCCACCGTGCCAGAGTACGGCCTCGGTCAGGTTGCGGGCGCGGCCATCGTGCAGGTAGCCGACCTTGCTGTTATTGCCCATGACTTTGTCGGTATAGCCTATGCCCCACAGTGGCGAGGTGCGCCACATATTGCCCTGGGCCTGTCCTTCTACCAGCTTGTCGGCCAGACCTGTGCCCATGTCATGCAGCAGCAAGTCTGTGTATGGCTTGATGGTCTGGTTGCGCAATTCCGCCAGCAAATGGCCTGAACCAGTTTTCATCTCCACCGTGTGACATGCTGAACAACGCATATTCTGGAACACCTTGGCACCAGTACTGACTTGCTGCGGATTGACGACATGCTCATCCATCGGTGCTACACCTTTGGGGAAGCCGCTGGAGATGCTGCGTTGTGCAGGCACTGCCACCAAGCCCAGGTAGCGGGTGATGGATTGCAGGTCAGCTTCCGAGATACCTTTTTGCGCAGGTGCGGCAGCACAGCCAGCCGGGTCTGTCGTGCAGCTACGGTTAGGGTAGCTTGGTGAAGTGACAGCCATGTCCTGCAACAGCGCAGCCGCAGCCTGGTGACGCAGGGTTGCTTTGGATGCCTTCCAGCCAAAGCGGCCTACACGTACTGCACCGGTCTCTGGTTCAAACACATAGTTGGCAATACCAACGACACCATCAGCATCGGGTGCAGAGCGCACGCGGGCCAGGATGTCTGCTTCAGGTATGGCTTCAAGCAAGCCCATGCCTATCATCGGCTGGGCAGCGCGCAGCGAATACACGGTTGGTACTGCACCTTCAAATGCTAGTGAAGGTTTGCGCAACTCTACCGTGGTGCCATCGGCCAGCTTGGTCGTGCGGGTTTCAAATCCGGCGACGTTGACATTGGTACCCCAGTTTTGCGGCACACCGCTGCTGGAGAAGGCATTCATCTGTACCACAGTGCCATATTGCGGATGCGGCAATTGCTGGCCTGCTGCATTAGTGGCTGCTACCCTGACTGACATGCTGTCGAGACGCTGGTTGATGGCGGTAGGTGCAGGGCTGCGGCCATTGTTAACGTGGCAGGCAATACAGGCAGACTGGTTGAAACGCGGCCCCTGCAAACCTACGGCTTGCTGGTAACGGTCATTACCATTCTCATTATGGTCACCGGTCGTAAAGTTGGTATGCACGAGGCGACGGCCTTCAACAAAGCGCTGTATGTTTTGCATACCCGCATTATTGTGTGGCTGCTGGAACATGAACAGACCATTGTCAGAATAGTTGTACGAGACCGAACCCTGGCCACCCGACAAAGTATCTTCCGGCAAAGGCACCGAGTTCAAGCGCGGTTGCACGCCATACCATGGCTTGAGGCCAGAGCCGACCACATAAATCCATTCGGCTGAGTAATAACGTACACCGCCGTTGTCGCCCTTGACAGCCATGCCTTCAGGCGTGGAGAACATGGATGGCGAAACTTCGATGATGTCACCTGCCACCAGCGGACGTGCCGGGATATTCTTGCCATTCGGGAAGCCGTTTGCATCCAGGTCGCTATGTCCAGGATAATCTTTCACGCGCAAGGTACATGCACCATTCACACCGTCAGGGCTGCTGAGCTTGTTGTTGGCAGGGTAGGGTACAGGTTTGCAGATGGCGACATTGCGATCGACCAGTTCACCCGGATTCATCCAGCCATAACCCGTCACACCAACGCGGTCAAAACCACGGAAGAAGGCGACGCCACCCGGCAGAAAATCGACAGTATTGTATTGATTGACAGTGAGCACAGGTTTGGTCACGCCTGCCACACGGCTATTGTCGATGATCTCAAAACCCCAGGTACGGTTCTTGAAGTATTGCGGCACAAAGGTCAGGTAATTGCCCGGGCCTTTATCAACTGGCAGGCCGGTGACAGCATCGATAGTTTCATTCGGGCCGTAGCCAATTTCATTCCACTCTTCACCACGTTCACGGCCATGGCGTGCCAGGCCGCGTGCACCAAAGCGCGTGACCAGGGTGCCGTCAGGCAGAGTGAATTGCAGGCTTTCCAGCGGTTCTGCGGCGGCAGGCAAAGGTGCCCAGCCACTGCCACTGCTTGGGAATTTCAAAGCGGTGGTCGCTGCATCAGGCAGGGTGTTGTCGCTGCCTGGTGACTTGAATTCAACTTCAAACAGCGAGTAGCCGTATTGGGTCGCACGCGCCACGCCTTGCAGGCGTATGTAGCGGGCGTTTGCACCGAGGTTAAAGAATTCTTCCGTACCGCCTTTGCCACCGCTGACATAGCGCAGTTGCGTCCAGGTCTGGCCATCGTCGGATACGCGCAACGCGTATTCTTTGCCATAGGCGTTTTCCCATACCAGCTTCATGTAGCCGACGGGTGTCTTGCTGCCAAAGTCAAACTGTATCCAGGCACCGTCTTCTGAAGTGCTGCCCCAGCGGGTATTGGCCTTGCCATCGATCGCCATGGCGGCTGACATTGCCTGGTTTTCTACGGCAGAGGAAGTCGCAGCGACAGGCTTGACGGCAACACCAGGTTTGCTCAAATCGATCTGGCCAGGGTTGCTTGGTTGGCTGGGCTGGCCAGGCTGAGTTGGATCGGTACCAGGTTGTGTGACCGGCGTGCCAGAGAAAGCCTGTATCTCTATGATGGAATAGCCATATTGGGTAGAGCGCTTGATACCCTTCACGCGCAGGTAGCGGCCTTTGCCATTCAGGTCAGTCAGGTCCTCGACACCACCCTGGCTGTTATCGACGGTCTTGATCGTGGTCCAGTCACTATTATTGTCAGACACCTGCAACAGATATTGCGTGGCATGGGCGTTTTCCCATTGTATGCGCACGCGGGTAATGGTTTCTGTCTTGCCAAAGTCCAGCGTCAGGTATTGGTCATCCGTGAAGCCGCTGCCCCATCGCGTATTATCGTTATGGTCTATCGCTGCCAGCGCAGAGAGGTCGCCACGTTCAACGGAACTGGCAGTCGCTGTCACAGGTGTCAGTGCGGTTTCTGCCGGTGCTGCTTGCGGTGGCGCAGCCATGGGCGTCGCGCCCGCGCCGTTCTGTGCAGAATCAGCATTGCTGGACCCACCACAGCCTGCCAGTTGTAAACATAATAGCGATGAGGCCAGGCAGATGGCCGTCATGCGGTTGGATATTTTTTTCACGTAAGAACTCCTGGTTGGTACGTTTTATATTTGCATGTGGCAGGTAGTCCACATCCTGTTGTATTGCGTACTGCATGTCTGTGCATGTGCAGACAGGTGAAGCGCTGGTAGTGCGATGAATTCTATAAAGAGAGCAACGCCAGGAACGGGTTTCCTGGTTCGTCGAAGCGCAACAGTACCTAATCAGCATGCCACTTGCAAGCCAGCGGGCGTCACTAAACAAATCACCAAAAGGTAGGTGATAGCTAACAAAAAGGTAAGCTATCAGTCATTTGCACTGCCCCAAAATTGGGCGTGGTACATCTCATTTTTTGTCAGTCGGCTGACATAATTGGTCAGTTTTTGGAAAGCATCCCATTTGAGGCATGCACGGGATTGCACTTGGGAGTGGAAACTTTTCCAGTTTTTGTGCGTTTGGAGAATTGCGCAACTTCATGCAGATGCACATGTTTTTCTCCTTCCCCTTCAAGGGGAGATTTGCGGGGTTTCGCAAAGCATGCTTTGCGCCGCAAATTTCCAAGCCGCTTGCAAGCGGCGCGGTGGGATGGTTGGGATGGGGATGGGGTTCTTATGAAACTTGATTGCAGCTTAATCAACCGAAACCCATCCCCACCCTAAGCTGTCCACTGCGCCGCTCATAGGCGGCTTAGATTCTGTCGGCACAAAGCATGCTTTGTGAAACCCCGACGACATCCCCTTGAAGGGGAGGGGATTTAGTAATCAGCGGGAAGTTAATGGCGGATGTGTTCAAGCCAGTGTCCGCAAAAGTACCCAGTTTTGATTTGATCGCAAAAAAAAATGCGCAGGAATCTTGTGTATGCTCAAGGAACTTTGTCAGTAAACACCATTGCTAATTTTGCTGATTGAATCCGCTGACAAAAAACGTCCCGCAAATGCACAAATGAACCCGCAGTCATTTAATCCATCCTCAAAAAAGAAAACCCTGTTTAGTGCTCAACTTGATTGTGACAAGTTTGTAAGAAACAAATTGATTTCCCTGTTACAGAAAACTTACAAATGGGGGTGCAAAAAAATGGTGTCAGCATCGTTTTGCAACACACATCATTCTTCGAGCGACCAGTAACTTGACGACTTCATCCATGCTTCTGGTTGCCCGCGCTGTTCTACCATATAAGTACGCAATGCCCGCGCAGCCTGTTTTTCGGCAGCTATCCACATGTAACCATCGCCAGGCGGAAAAGTAAAAGCAGCGGCTGCTGCCAGCAAAGCCTGCTCATCATTGGCGGAATCCTGATCGCGTATCAACCATTGCGCTTGCCAGTTGGCTGCAGTCACGCACGCCTGTTTATCTGCCGCATCAGCAAGCATGATGATGCTGGTGACATGCCCGCCTGCGCGCAATTGTTCAACACGCCTTGTGATTGCGGGCAGGGCAGTGGCATCGCCGATGAGCAGATACCAGTCAAAGTCATCTGCTACGACCATGGATTTACCCGGCCCGCTGACAATCAGCGTGTCGCCGGTTTTTGCCTGCATCGCCCATGCATTGGCTGGCCCGTGCTGGTGCAACGCAAAGTCCAGCACCAGCGTGCGCGCCCGTGTGTCGAAATATCGCGGCGTATATTCGCGTGTAACAAAGCTGTCTGCGTCACCGGCGACGGGTAGCAATATTTTGACGTGATCATCATGCGCGAGGCTGGCAAAATCTTGCAGATCATCTGATTGAAAAGTAATGCGCTGCATATTGGGTGTCAAGCGTGTGACGTCGATGACGCGAAGGGTTCTGCGGCGTTTTTCCCAGCGCAGGCGTTCGATGTGGTGTTTGGTATTTGTGGTCATGATGTTTTTGATTTTGTGATTATTGGTTTGTGTTGATTAATTTTCGTGAATTGGGCCAAGTGCAGGGCTGGCCGGAGTGTAGGTTGGGCTACGCTTTACCAGCCCAACACTGTGCTTTTAAATGATGTATACGTTTGCAGAGGCCGAGTGTTGGGCTGATGAGGCGTAGCCCAACCTACGGAGCCATCCTTCGCCCAAACCGCCTCACATTAAACGCCAGCGCCAGCGTCGCGCACACCGCAACAGGTATCCCCACCATCCAAGGCAGGCGTACGGCAATTGCATACAGGGATGTGCCCGCTGCCGGGCCCACGGTATCTTTCAAATCTGCCGCTACCGATGCGGCTGCCATATAAGTTGCCCGTGCGTGCGCAGGTGCCAGCTCCATGATCAGGGTGGGCAGCAAAGGGCCAAACAGCATTTGCGACAGCGACAGCAAACTCACGCCGAGTACGAGCGCCGCCAGACTGGATGAAAACAGCAGGCAGATAAAAGCGCCTACCAGCACGCAGCCGCTGGCAATCACCATCCTGAAATTAGACACATGCGCGAGAACAGCGCTGATCTTCAACTGGAACAGCACCGTCAGTACCGCAGCATAAGTAAACAGCAAACCTATCTGCGAAGGTGTCAGGGTGCCTGCATCGACCGCATACAGCGGCAAGACTGAACTTAACCAGCCTGCCGATATCTGCAGACACATGGACCACAGCAGCAAACCCGCGAGACGCGCATCCCGGAAGGCGGGCAGGATGCCGATCAAACTTTCATCCTCATCATCGGGAATGGAATTTTTTGTCAGTGTCTCTGGCAGCCACAGCGCAATGATCAACGTACTGATGAGTGTCGCCAGCGCAGACCCGAGGAACACGGCACCCAGCGAAAACAGCGCCAGCACAGAGCCCACTGCCGGGCCAGCCACACGGCCTGCGCTCGACATGACGCGGGCGATGGAAAAGTAATAACGGTGTTGCTCAGCCGGTATGGCATCGGCAATGACGGCAGAGATAGTGGGGTGCAAGACGCTTTCAAACGCCCCTATCAAGATCAGCACCAGGGCGGATGCCCATACACCATGGGTAAAGTAGAGTATTGCAAAGCCCAGCCCCACGCCTGCTGTGGAGATCAGCAAGACCGGGCGGCGCCCGACTCGGTCGGCAATGCCGCCAACCAAAGGCGTGGCCAGCAATTCACCGCCAGAATAGCAAGCCAGCAGCAAGCCTATGTGGCTGGCAGAAATGCCCGCATCTTTTTCTGCCCACAGGGCAAAAAACGGCATGATTACGCCATCAGCAAAGCCGACAAAAAAACAAAGGAAAAGGCCAACAGCAGTGGCAAGAGGTGCATTCGTAAAAATGCGGATAGAGGCAGAGAATCTGCGGAGGAGCTGAGACAGCAGTCGTGATAGTAATCGCATATACATTATCCATGGCGCGACAAATCTGCTTGCAAATGCAGGACAAATTTGTTTGCGCGTTGGCTAACGTAAACGCTTACGTCACTGTTTCCAGTGATATGGGGCGATCCTAACAAAGAAAAAACAGGCAGTCAATGTGCTGGTTTTATGCCAGCCCGGCTGGACAGCATGGCGAGATTTTTACTGCATATCAGCTTGTTACCCTGGTTGGCAGGGCTGACTTGACAAAATAGATAAGCAAATACCATCACAATTTCAAATGTAACCAATTGTAGCCTGGGCTATAATCTGCACTTGTTTTACGCGCGTGCATTGCCCTTTTGATTATTAAAAGACAATAAAACCTGTTCACCGTCACTTTATATTATGAAAAAAACATTTCTGGCCTGTTTGTCTTTCCTGGTTTTTGCCTGGCCCAGCCTGTCGCAGGCCGAGGTGCGCAAATGTGTGACGCCTTCCGGTGAAACGATATTTACTGACCAACCCTGCAATGCCAAGATAGGCAGCAACGCGACCGAAGTCAAAAACGACGCCACACTGCGCAAGATCACGGCCATGCAAAAAGACCGCGATACCGGCAAAAGCTGCTGGGTGCTGGAGCACAGGTATAGTCAATGCGATGTCAGCGTAGATCGCACCCTGATGACCAACTTCAAGGAAAACTGCACCATACCGAAGAACCAGTTTATTAAAGAGCGCGCCAACGACAACGTCAGCACCAGTTATAGAACTTACAGGGAGCGTAGGGAATACAGAGAGTCATCGCAAGAAGTCGATGATCTCGAATATAGCCACAGGGATACCCGTAAAAGCCGCGCTGTCTTGCAATGTGAAGTGCTGGAAAAAGATATGTGGTCCTATCTGAAGCAAAACTTCAACGACAAGGTACCACCGCAAGACGCCAAGAATATCGAAGTCAAATTACTGGGCCTGCCTGACCCTGAAAGAAGCAGCAGTTCTTACAATAGAAGAAGATAATTTAGCTTATGTTTAGCTTATGCAGGCCTCATATGCATGAGGCATACATGGCAGCTCAACCGCAGAGAAAAATCACTTGATGAACGACCATAACCAGCATGCAAAACAAGTTCTTGACAAGGCGATGGAGGCGCATGCTGCAAAAGAATATGAGACGTCGCTGGCATCTTATGAATGGTTTTTTGAGCATGCGCTGGATGAGGACAAGGGTTCGCTCTATGGTGTCCGCTTGTCGTACTGTCTTTTTGGATGGGTGGAATTGGGCCAGGAATATGAGCCTGCCAGAATTCGTCTTAAACAAAAGTTTGAGTACAGCATCCTTGCACTGGAGCAGTCACGCAATCCGGAATATTTTCATGACTATGCCTCTATAGGTGCCTGTCTTGGCCAGCAAGAAGCCGTATTGGACAAATTCATCGCTTATCATCATGCAGACCCCAGGCTCGCCAGAGAAATCGTCCACTTCATCTGGGATGAACTGCTGGCCTCACCCCACATGCTTGTTTGCGCCACTTATATTGATAATGCGCCAGCACTCTATGATGGAAAGCTTGAAAAACATGATGAAACAATGAAAATCTTTGCGTCCAGGCCAGAACTTGCCACGGACGATTTCATGCATGGAATGAGGGACAGGTTTATTCAGGAGGTTAGCAATATCATCAAGGTATTGCAGGCTGCCGGACGTAGTGAAGAAGCTGGCGCTGTTTCTGCGAAGGCGAAAGCGGATCTGGAAAAAAGAAACTATATCCATTCTTTGCCAGCATGATTTCTGCAGGCAGACACCTTTAAAAAAACACCCACATCGCGGGTGTTTTTTACCATAGGCGAGACCAGGGTTTATTCGACGATCAATGTATATGTCACTGCTTGCGACATATCGTTGCTACGTCCGCCAAAGTTGATCGTATGCTTGCCCGGGCGTAAGGGCTTGAGCATGACATAGTAGCCGTCAGCAGCAGAGGGGTCGAGTTTGACCCTGCCGCCGGTCAGTGCACCTGCGTCAAAACAAACAGGGCTGACTTGTCTGTGTGTTTCAAGTTTTGTGGCGCGTACGCCATCAATTTCCAGTATCAGCATATGGATGCCATCAATGGCTTCCCTGACAGCTTCCGTGACGCCCTTACAACTGATTTTGCCTGGCACACCTGAATTGACCATGTAATTAATCAGAGGGAAGTAAAGATATTTATCCTTGGGGACGGTGCAAGTCCTGATGGTTCTTTGCGTGCCATACGTGCCAGCCAAAAACCAGACCGGACCTTGCTGTTTGAAATGGCAGGACTCACCGGTTTTGTCTGCAACCGGGCTATTGTTTTCACCATCAAATGAACGCGCCCACTGCCACCAGGCACTTGACCATTCTCCCTGGGTTTTACCCGCGACAACTTGTTTTGGCGCGATCAGGCTGGCAGGGTTTGCGGGGCCAGCAGCAATGCTGTTGGCAGGCAACTGGCTGGCGAGGGACAATAAAATAATCAGAGATAGTCTGGAGATGTTCATTAAAGTGCTTGTATGGGGATTGCTTGCACAGGCGGGGATGGATAAGGTTGCCCGCTCGTAGCAAAGGAAAGAAAGGCGCAATTCTACCAAGGTTTTTTATATGCACATCAATCTTGTCCTGCGCGCATGGTGGGGGAGGTTGGGGCGGGTCGTAAATTGGGTGGACCGTAAGGCGGGCCGACCCTGTAGGTTGGGCTACGCTTCATCAGCCCAACACTCGGCCTTTGCAAACATATACGCCCATTCAAATTCCCAGTGTTGGGCTGATAAGGCGCAGCCTAGCGAGGCCCGGCCCAACCTACGTAGTTGGCGAGGCACGGCGCAACTTACGTGGTCGCTACTGAGGAGTAAAACCGACGCATTTCTGAACACCCTCAATGCATCGCAACTACCCTTGTTTGTCCTGTGGCGAAATCTATTCCATCCGCCTTGTCCAGCCTGCCTGCCAGCGTCGTCAAACCCCAGGCGCCTACCACAACCAGAGCACCTATCCAAGGCGTATGCATCAAGCCGATGTGGCTGACGATCAAGCCACCTGCCCAGGCACCAAAGGCAATACCGACATTGAAGGCAGCGATATTCAAGCCAGATGCGACGTCGATAGCCTGCGGCGCATCCTGCTCTGCACGTTGCACCACATACACCTGCAAACCCGGCACATTACCAAAGGCCACTGCGCCCCAGGCCAATACCGTCAGCAAGGCCAGCCATTTATTGTGCGCAGTAAAAGTCAGCACCAGCAAGACCAGGGCAAGCAAGGCGAACACGATTTGCAATGCCGCCACCGGGCCTTTTTTATCGGCCAGTTTGCCGCCCCAGATATTGCCAAAAGTGACCGAGACACCATACACCAGCATGACCAGGCCCACCGCATTGGCGCTAAAACCGCTGATGTCTTGCAGTATCGGTGCCAGATAAGTGAAGGCGATAAAGCTGCCGCCATAACCCAGCGCCGTCATCGCATATACCAGTAACAGGCGCGGTTTTTTGAGTACCGCCATTTGCGTCAATAAAGAGGCGGGCTTGCTGCTGGCAATGGTCGAAGGGATCAATATCGCACAGCCAATAAAGGCAATCACACCCAGCGCCGATACCGCCAAAAACGTCGCTTGCCAACCCAGATGCTGGCCGATGAAGGTACCCAGTGGCACGCCCGTCACCAGCGCCACTGTCAGGCCGCTGAACATCAACGCAATCGCACTGGCAGCCTTGTCCTTGGCGACTAGGCCAGTGGCTATCGTTGAACCTATCGAAAAGAACACCCCATGCGCGAGGCCAGTCAGCACCCGCGCCGCCATCAGTGAGGCATAGTTGGGCGCCATCCAGGCCACCAGGTTACCGATCGTGAACAAGGCCATCAGGCCCAGCAATAACTGCTTGCGCGGCACCCGGCCAGTCAGCGCCGTCAATACTGGCGCGCCAACCGCCACACCCAGCGCATACAGGCTGACCAGCAAACCGGCAGAAGGAACAGACACCGCCAGGCTGCTGGCGATGGTGGGGATAAGGCCGACAATCACAAATTCTGTCGTACCGATGGCAAAGGCGCTGAGCGTCAGCGCCCACAGGGCTAAGGGCATAAGGACTCCATACATGGGGGAATGAATAACAGGCTGCAGTCTGAGCCCATGCAGAAGAAAGAAAAATAGCTTAAGCTACACTTTACTTATGACTCGGAGTCAATAATGCTAAGCCTGGAAACCATGAAAGCCCTGGTCGCAGTGGCCGATACTGGCTCATTCTCAGCTGCTGCCGAGCGCCTGGGGCAGACCCCATCAGGCATCAGCCGCAGCATTTCGCGTCTGGAAGCGCAGCTCGGCATGACCCTGATGACGCGCACCACCCGCAAGCTGGAGATAACAGAAGAAGGCCACTGGCTCTTGCAAAGAGCCAAGAAGATACTCTGCGATATTGATGACACTGAAGAACAACTGACAGCGCGCCTGTCGCAACCATCCGGCCTGGTGCGGGTAAATGCCGCCACCCCCACGCTAGATCATCTGCTGGCCCCGCTGGTGGCAGATTTTCTGGATGCCTATCCCCTTATCAAGCTCGAACTGGTCAGTGGTGAAACCTTTGTCGATCTCATCGAAGAGCGCGCCGACCTGGCCATACGCATAGGCCAGTTGACAGATTCCAGCCTGCACGCACGCCGCCTCGGTAGCAGCCGCATCCGACTGGTAGCCGCGCCGCATTACCTGGCACGCCACGGTGAACCACAAACCGTGGCTGATCTGGCACAGCACCGGCTACTGGGTTTTACCGCCCCAGTCAGCCTCAATACCTGGCCGCTGCCCAAGTCGGATGGTGTCCAAGATGGTACAACAGGCGCTGAGGGCTATGTCATAGACCCCGTAGTCAGCGCCAGCAATGGTGAAACCCTGCGCCACCTGGCCGTGCAGGGCGCTGGCATAGTCTGTCTGTCTGACTTCCTGACCATGGCCGACCGCGCCCACGGCAGACTCAAACCCGTGCTGGCCGACATCAGCCTGCCCTGGATGCAGCCAGTCTGGGCAGTTTTCTATAAACAGGAAGCCATACCCCCACGCGTGGCCGCCTTGCTGGATTTTTTGATGACGAGATTACCGCTGGACAGGGCGTGAATATCGTAGGTTGGGCTACGCTTCATCAGCCCAACACTGTGCCTCTGCAAACGTATACGTCATTTAAACGCCGAGTATTGGGCTGGTAAACCGTAGCCTAGCGAGGCCCGGCCCAACAAGACCAACCAACGCCGCTAGACTCCAGCCTGCGCTGGAGCGACCTTGCATAGGGCAGGGGAATTGATAGACCGCGCTCAGAAAATAGATCGCTTAACAGAGTCTTCTCAGGTACTCAGCAAAGCTCACAAAAAAATCTCAAAACAAGCTCACACAAACCGCATCGCCCGCTTATTTGCATACCCCCAAAATCGTCATTCCTGCGCAGGCAGGAATTCATCGTGTTTACGCCAAATACGGTGATGTACTGTACAGTGCGCAAGACAAATATCCAGCATAAGCGGCTTCAGCCACGAACGCGATACCATGTCCCTATTTATGTGTGAGAAGTAAATAAATCAAACCCATTGCAATTTATGCCCGAATATCATTAAATTGCAGCGACCCTGGCAAACCATATCCATACATCCATCCCAGCCTGATGCAGCATAAAAATAAACTCCACCACCTCTGCATCATTACCCTGTTGATGACGACAGCCAGCCTCGTCGCCTGCAAAAAAACTGCCGACCCCACTGCCAACACTACTGCCAACACTACTGCCAACACTACTGCCAACACTACTGCCAACACTACTGCCAGCACGGTAGCAGTGCAACCCGCCAGCGTGCTTGCATCCGCAATAGAAACCAGCACTGCCGCAGAAGCAATCCCAGACGCCGCGCCTGCATCCACAGAACCTGGCCCCTTCGGCCTCGCCATGGCCATCAGCGAAACTGAGCTCGCCAGCAAATTGGGCTTTGTCAAATCCAGCAAAGCCAAGCATCTGTTCGAAGGTCAGCCACCCAAACCCGCAGATGATTTCAGTGACTACTATGCCGTCACTGCACCTATCAGCGGCGTCTGCAAGGTCGGTGCATCGCGCACCATCACCGCCGTTAGTGGCACAGGCGAACAAATCAAAGCCGCCGCCGACCGCATCGCGCAAGCGCTGGAACAGCAATACGGCAAACCCAGCCTCAAAAAAGACAAAGTCAAAACCGACATCTACAGCCGCCGCCCGCAATTCTGGATGGTCGGCCTCAAAGAAGGTTCGGTCAGCTACGGCTACCTGTGGGCCAATGGCAAAACCGAACGCGAACTGCCCGACAACATCCTCAACATCATCGTCTTCGCCCAGGCCCACGCCATCAACCGCGGCGAAGTAGGCGTCAGTTATGAGTTTGCGAATTATGCGGATTGTCAGAAGGAGTGGCGGCTGGAGAAGGGGAGGAAGTCTTGATTGTTGTCAGGCGCATCAAGCACGTAATAAATGGAGACAACATGCAAAAAAACATAGATTCAAAAGATGTGCCGCAATGGATAGCATCCAGCACCACGGCGGAAGACGCCAATCAACTGCAAGCATGGTCTCTTGCCATGATTAGCAGGATAGAACGCGGTGACCTCAGCATCGGCATCCTTTCACTAGATGAAGCGCGTCAGGTTCCGCTGGCCTTGCGCAAGGCCTTTGAACTTGGACTGATAGAGGCAGGCATACATTTGGCCGACTGGCTGGTGCGCAATCCTACCGATGATGCCGATATTCCAGCCGCAGAACAAGTCTTGCTGGAAGTGATCGCCCTAGGTAAACAAGATGCTGCTGTGCCTCTGATGCACTATCGTTGGATTTACCGACGCGATACCTGTAGCGATGAAGAAGCGCAGCAATCCTTCGCCTTGCTCAATAGATGGTGCATACAACACCAGGATGACAGCGATGCTCTCTACCTGTTAGCGCTAGTCACCTGCCACGGCTTTGGTACCGATGAAAACCCGGTCAGATCGGCGCAAATGCTTAACAAGGCAGCCTCCATGGGCAATGCCGACGCCATGTTTGAACTCTTTATCTACAATGCCCAGGGCATAGGCGTAGAGGTCAATGACGACAATGCTGTCATCTGCCTGCGCCGCGCCGCCGAAGCTGGACAACTGCGTGCCATGTACAACCTCGGTGCTTTCCATGCCACTGGTCGTTATGTAGAACAAGACATGGCACTATCAGTAGCCTGGTACAAACGCGCCGCAGAAGCCGGGCACCCAAAATCTGCCGAGACACTCGCCATCATGTATGAAGAAGGCGAGGGCGTAGAGCAGGACGATGCAATGGCGCAAAAGTATTGGGATATGATTGCCTGATAAAGCCGTGCGGACAAAACGTAAAGGCCACTCAACGCAGAGGAACAGTCAGCAGGGTGCGAATTTAGAATGAACGTGCGGCTCTTATAACCGTATCGAAGCCCTGGAGTTTAAAGCACCGCAACACATATTCAGGTCATCCCAGCGCAGGCTGGGATCCATCTGCGTAAATGCCGTTATCAACGATAGTGAGTAGCCTTCAGTAGTATGGATACGGGCGATATCACGATGCCGCAGCAACATCAGGTTCCTGCATTCATGCAGTTAAACTCAAGCATAAACCGTCCCCGCTAAAGCCGCCTTGATCCCGGCACTGCCTTTATCCACTATCGCCAGAAAAACCGCTTTCGCTTCTGCCGCATCCTGCTTTTGCCTGAAGCTTTGGTGCGCCTGTATCAGTGCGACCGTCCATGTCGCCAGCAACAGGTTGGCGGCCAGTATGGCGTCGGTGTCGCCAGCTTCGCGCTTGACGGATAAGGCCATTGCCTCTGCCACGACCTGGGCTATCTCATCGCGTATAGCCCTGGCGCGTGCCTTCAGGGTGTCGCTGCCTTCTATGGTTTCTATAAAGCCCTGGCTGCCTGGGGAGATAAAACCTTTGGCACCGGCGGCGAACCTGACATAAGGGCTTTCGTCTGCCACCAGTTTATGTGCAAGCAGGCGCAAGGTTTCAACTGGAGAAATAGCAGGGTCGCGCTGGCGCAAAGCCTCGCGCAGCATTTCGCGCCCCTCTTCATCTCGGTCAAAGAACATGTCTTCTTTGCGTGGGAAGTGATTGAACACCGTCATGCGCCCCACGTCAGCCGCCGCTGCAATTTCATCCACCGTCACATGATCAAAGCCGCGCTCCTGGAAGAGCAGGGTGGCGGCATCAGAGATGCCCTGGCGCATGGCCAGGCGTTTGCGGGTGCGGAGATCGGTAGGGTTTGACATGGACGGCATCATAGCATATATTAAATGTACTCAGTATATATTTATATTAAGTACATATTTAGAAAGACTCATTTTATGAATACATTAACAAGTACAGGCAGCCAGCATACACAGGCCGCACGGGCGGGCAATAACCGCGCCCTGGCGGTCATCTTCGCCGCCATTGGTCTCGACGCTGTCGGCATAGGCCTGATCTTCCCCATCCTGCCGCGCCTGCTGGCAGAGGTCACCCATGGCGACAATGTCGCGCCCTACATAGGTATCATGACTGCGCTATATGCGGTGATGCAGTTTGTCTTTGCGCCCGTGCTCGGTGCATTGAGTGACAGGTTGGGCCGTCGCCCGGTATTGCTGATCTCGCTGGCCGGGGCTGCCATCAATTACCTCGTCATGGCATTCGCGCCACAACTCTGGATGCTGTTTCTGGGCCGCGCCATCGCCGGGTTGAGCAGCGCCAATATGTCGGTGGCCATGGCCTATATCACCGACATCTCACCAGAAGACCAGCGGGCGCGTCGCTTTGGCCTGTTCAATGCCGTGTTTGGGGCAGGCTTCATCATTGGCCCCATCCTTGGTGGCGTGCTCGGTGACTATGGCCTGCGCCTGCCTTTCATTGCAGCAGCGATCCTGAATGCGGCCAACCTGCTGATGGCCTTTTTTGTCTTGCCAGAATCACGCACACCCAGCCGCGAGAAGCTGGACCTGGCAGCACTCAACCCGCTGCGCCCATTGCGCTGGACGTGGCGCATGAAAAACCTGCTACCCGTGATCCTGCTCTTCTTCATCCTCAGCATGACGGGCGAGGTGTATGGCACCTGCTGGTCACTGTGGGGCAATGATGCCATCCACTGGAACGGTCTGTGGATAGGCCTGTCGCTAGGCACCTATGGCCTGTGTCAGGCACTCGCGCAAGCTTTCTTGCCCGGTCCTGCAGTCAAACTGCTGGGCGAGCGCGGCACCATTTTGACCGGCTTTGTGGGTACCTGTCTGGCCCTGGTCGTCATGGCTTTTGCCAAACAGGGCTGGATGGTATTTGCCGTCATGCCAGTGTTTGTGCTGGGCGGCGTCGGCATACCGGCCTTGCAGTCGCTGGCAAGCCGCATGGTCGATGAGGGCATGCAGGGGCAATTCCAGGGCGTGCTGGCATCCGCCGTCAGCCTCGCGTCCATCATTGGCCCGCTGATGTTCTCTACGCTGTATTTTGTCGTGCGGTCACAATGGCCAGGGGCGATCTGGCTCAGCGTGATGCTGGTGTATGCGCTGGCGGTGCCATTGGTGCTAAGCTTAAGATTCCGTAGTGCTGAGTGAGTTAGAAAATCTTATGCAAAGCTTTTTATCATGGCTATCGACCTATCCCTATGCTTATAACGTAGTTGGAATTGTCTTGCTCCTGCCCGGGTTTATCCTTGTTTTTATCGCGTCTCGCGGGTTTTAAAAGGCGGCGAGAAGGGAAACAATAAGTCCTATATCGATTATCTATTGATATGGCCTATCGTTATTGAACACCATAAAAAGTCTGCGACCAAAAATTCAAATAAATTTATTGTCTGGGGTTTGCTGGTGATGGTGATGCTGGTTGTGGGGAGTATGGTTTTCTTGAATTGATGGCGGTAAGGTGGCGTGCAATGACATGAAAACCTTGTTCCTATAACCGTATCGAAGCATTTTCGTCTGTAAATCAGCAATCAATATTCAGGTCATCCCAGCGCAGGCTGGGATCCATCTGTGCAAGTTCCGTTAAATGAAAATAAGCAAAATCTCTTACGGAAGAAAGGCCTCCCATTTTGCTATCAATTTGCTGCTTTCCTTTTCCAAATTATAGACAACGCCATTGATGGAGTCTTTGTATTTCATCTTGCTTCTTGAAAGAGACATCATCGGATTTTGAATTTTTCTTTCACTGCCATACTTGTTGTCTATCATCTGCCTTACCAGGACACCATCATGTAAATTCCAGGAGCCGGATTCTTGTTCTTCATAAATTGCACCGTCTGAGGATTTGATCTTAAAATGTATCGTTGCAGTGCCATCAAGAGCGAAAGAGGAGCGTGACATCATTTTTCGTCTTCCTTTTTTATCATGGGATAGTGAGTACCACACTCCCTCAAAAAGGCTTTCATCAAAAGAACTTGCAAAGAATTTCCACCAGGGTTTCTTTATTGCTTTGTTTGAATAATTGAAATTGATTTTATAATTCCAGCCCTGGTCTGCCTTAAAAAAATGTAGGGTTGCATCTCGCCAGATGTCCCCATTTTGCCGCATGACGACATAGACTTCTTCGCACAAATCTCTTAAAGGACCACTGATTTGCGCTTTGTCATTACTTTTTGCATTCTTGAGTTTGTAATTGATATTCAAGCCATCACTATCCATGTGCAAAAATCCTTCTGACCACGAAGCAGGTGAGCACTTGATACTTTCTGCAAGCAGGGCATTGATCAAGCCAGCATATTGATTCAATTTCTCTTCAAACATCGACTTTCCTAGCCTTCATAAAATAAGTAGATACTGATGATGGCACTGCACAAAAGATCAGTAAATTTTATTTCCTGTTTACCGCGTCAACCGATACAAATAAATCGCCGTCCTGATCGTCGCTCTTTGTATCGAAGAAATATCCAGGTCTTCATCCGGTGAATGCGCACCTCTACCTGTGGCGCCGAGGCCATCCAGGCTATCGACATAGGGCGAGACGAATTGGATGTCGCCAGCGCCGCGTTCACCCGGTGGGATGGCCTTGATTTCACCGAGACCTGCGTCAAAACTGGCTTTGGAATACAGGTCTAGCAGGGCGTAGTTGCCCGGCGTGGGGGACATCGGTGGGTAATTTTCGTTAAAGCGTATCGTTGCGCTGGTGCCAGCCAGGTTTTTGCTGACGATGTCTTTCATGCGGTCTCTGGCGCGCTGGCCCTGCTCTACACTGAGGTAACGCAAATCGCCATGTACCTGGGCGCTGGGGGCGATGACATTGGTCTTGCCAAAGGCTGTACCCTTGCTGCTCAGGTTGTCGTAACTGATTTCGGTGCCACCGACGATATTGCCGGGGTTGAAGGTCAGGTCAGGTTCGATCAATTGTTCGCGAAAGCTGTTGAGGATACGTGCAGTTTCATAAATCGCGCCATAGCCATTGTGGCCAAACACGGAGGCAGAATGGCCTTGTTTAGCCGTCACATCCAGCACAAAACCGCCAGAGGCGCGGCGGCCTACGGTGCCGGTGGCATTACCGTTTTTATCGAGCGCCGTACCCTCAAAGGCCAGGGCTACGTCACTGCGTTTGGCGGCGTTGATAAGGTCGTTACGGGCGGTGGCAAGCGGGTGACCCGGGCTTTCTTCATCGCCGCTGAAAATGACCTGTATGCGGGTATTGTCGAGTGCGCCCACGGCATGCAGAGCGCGCAGCGCTTCTATCATGATGACGTCGCCACCCTTCATGTCATTGACGCCCTGGCCGCGCACGCGGTTGCCCTGCCTGTTCCACAATTGCACGGCACTGTCTTTTTCAAACACGGTATCGAGATGGCCTATCATCAGCACGCGCTTGCCTTGCTTGCCTTCACGCTCTGCCAGCAAATGCCCGGCACGGTTCATGGCCGCTGGCATTTCAGACCAGCTGGTCTTGAAGCCCAGGCCCTCAAGCTCATTGCTGAATAACTTGCCGACATCGCGTACACCTGCTTGATTGAGTGTACCGCTGTTGATGTTGACGCTGCGCTCCAGCAGTTGCAGCGCGGCTTCTGACCTGGCCTGCACAGCAGCGACAATTTTTTGTTCAGTCGGTGACAGGCTTTGCGCGTTGGCAGTGGATGTCAATGCGCCTATGGATAAAGCGATGCAAAACGGGAGCACTTTTTTGATGAGCATGGCGCGTTCCTGATATCTTTGTTGGCTGGTTTGGACAGATGCATAATGTACACCGTTTTACAAGTAACGGGGTAGAGAGAAAACATCAGTAGGGTGCGCCGTGCGCACCATTTTTTTGACACGTTGATGGTGCGCACGGCGCACCCTACGCATCCTTCCCACGCTTACCATGGTTGCCAAACAACGCCATCCCACCTATCGCCAGCAACACGCAGGCGATGCCTGTAAGCTGGCTGCTGCTGACCACTTCGCCGAGCACCACAACTGCCAGCACTACGGCAGATACCGGGGCCAGGGCCGTAAAGAGTGCGGCTTCGCTGCCACTGACTTTGGCCGCGCCTGCATACCATAGCAAAAAACCGGCCACGGTCGGCACCATCGCATAATAGACAACGGCCCATACTGCCTTGCTGGTGACAGGCGTCTGCCACGGCATTTCAAACACGGCGGGGATGATGGACAAGGCCAGACCCAGGCCCGTCATGATGGTCGATAAGGCTAAAGGTGGGATTGCCGTCTTCAGGCGTTTATTCAGCAGGATGAACAAGCCTTCACAAACAATGGCAGCAAAGATCAGGGCATTGCCCAGTAGTGAATGCTGAGCACCTGCATTTGCCCCTTCCGCCCGCACAGCGATCGACAACACGCCTGCACCCGCCAGCAACACAGCCAGCAATAAACTGGCTTGCGGTCTTTCACCCAGCAAGACGATGGCAATCGCGGCAGAGACAATGGGCAGGGTGCCGATGATCACAGCGGCATCGGCCGCCGATGTCAGGTGCATGCCACTGATGAGCAGGGTGGTGTAGCCGACACTGCCAGCGCCCGCCTGCAAGACCAGCAAGAACCAGTCGCGCTTGCCCAGCCTGGGCAGTCGCGCGCCGGTGACGCGCATCAAGAATAAAAAGCAGGGAAAGGCGATGGCAAAACGCAGCGCCGTTGCGGTGAACACCGGCAAGCCACTGCCTATGACTTTGCTGGCGACTACCGTACTGCCAACGACGATCATCGCCAGCGACAAATATATATATCCTGTGAATCTGTCTGACATCGCCTGCCTCACCCTGTATGGAAAGGCTACAGCGTGCCAGCTTGAAATGGCGTCGTCTTGAATAAAATTGCAGGCTAGCTCCTGGAGCTATATACCCCGGGTGATATCCCAAAATTACGCACGAACAGTCGCGTCAGGTGGCTCTGATCAGCAAAGCCGCTATCCACCGCGACTTGTACCAGTGGCATGCCCGCTGCAATCAGGCGGCGTGCATGGTGCAGGCGGCGTTGCAGGATATACGCATGCGGCGTCATGCCAGTGGCTTTGGCAAAAGCACGCAAGAGCTGGAAACGGCTCAGGCCGCTTTGCTGCGCCAGATCTTGCAGACTGAGGATGGCGGTCGGATCATCATCAATGCGGCTGCGCGCACGCTGTATGGCTGACGGCACACCCTGCACACCCTGGCTGAGCAGGCTTGCGGGCTGCATGACGTTGGCAAACAGCATGAGCATCTGCTCTTCTGCTGATGCATGCGTCCCCTGTGGAGATGTCATGGTTGCAAACAATGTCTGCACTGCCTGGCTGATACGTTTGTCACGCATGACAGGCAGGAAAAATTCTGCCCGCGCAGTCTTGCCTTCCGTGATGTCATCCATGAGGCTGGCAATCAGTGCGGGTTCCACATACAGCATCTGCCAGCAGCGCCCGCTATCACCTATGGGTGTGCCATCATGGATTTCACCGGGATTGACGGTAATCGTATCGCCCGCCATGGCTTCGACCATGCCGACGCCACTCAGGGATTTCTGTGCGCCTTGCACGACCACGCCTATGCCAAACTGCTCATGCATATGTCGCCCAAAGCTGTGCCTGGATTGCGCCCGCACTGCTTCTACGCCGGGTAAATGGCAGGGCAGCATGGTGAATTGTTTTTGCGGGCTGGCGGGCATGATGATGTCGGGTGATGCGATGGCTTAGGATAGCATTTTTGATGAGAACAGGTGAGACAAGTATTCGCCTGAATTGGCCTGGGGATAACAAGCGAACTACAATTTAACCGTGATGTAGGGACGTAGTTTCGTAGGTTGGGCTACGTTTCATCAGCCCAACACTGGGCGGTTAAAGAACGTACCTTAGCATATAAGACCAAGCCATGAATTTGCTTCATTCCGCATGCCTTATATAAGTATTTATAGGCCCAGTGTTGGGCTGATGAAACGTAGCCTAGCGAGGCCCGGCCCAACCTACAGAAATCTACAGGAAATGAACACTCACAAACCCAACACCGCATGCACATAATTGACAGGTGCATGATCTGCCATTGAACGAAAACCGACATTCTCACTGCGCCACGCGTGGGCTATCAGATAATCTGCCTTGGCGATGGTCTGGTCTTGCAACATGTCCAGATTGCTGGCGGCAGCAATCAGTGCGCCGTGGCGGTCAAGATAATGCATGCCACGCACGTGGGAATAATATTCGGATTCTGGCGGCAGGATGGTGACGATATCAGCGCAATTCACATAGCGATCGACCTGGCGGTTTTTAAACATGGCCGCAAAGCTGGCATTGCCCACCCGCGGCGAGCCAAACGTCACCAGCCTACTGTCCGGCAGCAGGGCTGCGGCCAGTGTGGCGATGGCGGCACCCAGGCTGTGGCCGGTGATATAGATTTTGTTCGCCGTACAGTTTTTCAGCCAGTCATTCAACTGCGTGGCGATGCTGTCGTAGGCACGCAAAAAACCATCATGTACCTGGCCATCACCCTGCCAGTTCACTGGCCAGAACAAACCATCGATAAGAATGTCAGTCGGGTCATCCGGCTGCGTACCTCGGAAGGCAATATAGGCCGTGTCACCCTTGATGACAGCAAAGCCCTGGGTTTGGGTATTTGCACCCAGCAACAAGCTGGCCTCACCAAACTGAGCTTGCGTCAATATGCCCTGGAAATGTTCCAGCACCTGCCCGCCTTTTTCATAATGCCAGTAAGCCAGCCGCGCCAGCTCGGCACAAATCGCATGGGTGGTCCAGGGTAATGCCGTGCCCAGCAGGGCAGGCTGGGATTCAGGATGGAACAGGGCAGTTTTGCTGGGGTCATATTGCATGTGCGCTCCTGTGGCAGGACAGGGATGGTCATTTCAAGATAGTGTAAACTTAATTATTTTGCAAATAAATCATGATTGCCGATTGATCTGCCACATTCATCCTCGCAGTCATCTTCGCAGTCATCTTCGCAGTCATCCTCGCATTAATACCCGCATTAATCCCCCCCATCAATCCTATCTCAAATGCCTTGCAAACTCTTTTCATATTCCCCCGGCGTCATCCCCACAAGTTGCCTGAAATCCCGCACAAAATGGGCCTGGTCAAAGTAACCCAGTTCCAGCGCCAGGGCTGTCCAGCTCAGGATTTTGCCAGTCTGCACCTGGGCCACGGCTTCATGCAGGCGGTAGCGTTGTATGACCCACTTGGGGCCTATGCCCACGTATTTCTGGAACAATCTTTGCAGGCTGCGTTTATCCAGGTCTGCGATTGCCATCACGTCTTCGACGGTGAGGATATTGCGGTCTTGCTCTATTTGCGTCATCCAGGTGCTAATGCGGTCGATTTGCGCATCGGCTGGCGGCTGGTGACGCAGCAAGAATGTTTCTGCCGCAGCGCACATGGCTTGCACATTATCTGCGGCAAGTATCTGCGCGCAAAAGTCTCTACCGTCTTTGCCAAAACAAGCGCTCACATCAATGGATGTATTGCCCAGTTGCGCCACCGCCTGCCGATAAAATGGATAAAAACCGCCAGGCTTGAACTTGATGCCAAATACTCTGTCCTTGCCTTGTAGCGTACGCATAAAGCGCCCGCTATGTACGCCGTAGATGCGCGCCTGGCCATTTTCCACCACCAGGTGCACATTCGGATGTGGCAGGGTGGCCTGCTCCTGCGCTGGCAGGCCGCGCAAATCCCAGGCCACATACCAGTAATGCGCGACCAGCCCGGCCAGTGCGGGCGAGGGTAGTTGGCGATGGTGCTGGAATTCACCCTCGCTAAAGGCCGGGCGTAGCACGCCGCGTGCCTGGCCGGCGTCTGTGCTGGTGATTGTCGAAGCAGGCTGGTTCATCTCTGTGCCTCTTGTCGCGTTTTTACTATCCTGTGCATGATGACTCTGGTGTAATCCTGTTCATGTATTCTTCCATAGGGAGCAGAGATGAAAACCATACTATCCAGCACTATCGCTATTGTCGTCGCCAGCACTTTCTGTCTGTATACTGGTATGTCCATGGCACAAACTGCAGCATCCCCATCCACCATTGTAAAGGAGCAGCGCATGCAAAACACGCATAAGGTCAGCGGCACATTTGAAGTCAAGCTCAGCCCGCAAGCTGCCGCAACGGGCATCGAGGCTGCAAAACTGGGCCGCATGACGATAGACAAGCAATTCCATGGTGAGCTGCAAGCCCACAGCCTGGGTGAGATGATGTCAGCCATGGGCGAGATCAAGGGCTCAGCGGGTTATGTCGCCATAGAAAGGGTGAGCGGCACTCTGGCAGGCAAAAAAGGCAGCTTCGTGCTCATGCACACCGGCACCATGAACCGTGGTCAGCCGCAATTGACGATACAGGTCGTGCCTGATTCTGGTACCGACGAGCTGACAGGTATCAGTGGCAGCATGGGTATAGACATCAAGGAAGGCCAGCATTTTTACAGCTTTGAATACAGCTTGCCTTGAAGATAGTAATGATCATCTTTCCCCTGTTTTGCACGTCATTTGCGAATTAAGCTTGAGATTTAATTAATTAACAATTATTCTTGTGCCAATTAATGGCACCTGTTCTGGTTGTGCTCATGCCCGATATCGCTTAAGACCCTTGCCGTGCAATTCAACCCAAGAAGGAATGGATGATGACATATACACTGGATACCGATACTCCCGCAGAAGCCGCCCTGGTCGTTGCCCTGATCGCCATGCCGGTTGGCACGGTAACCAGCTTTTTGGGGCAAAACGCGCCGAATGGCTGGTTGCTTTGCGATGGCTCGCGCGTAGATCAGGCAACTTATCCCAACCTGTACCCATTATTGGTCAACGGTGCCCTGCCAGACCTGCGCAGCCGCTTTGTTGTCGGTGCAGGACAAGGCGCAGGCCTGAGTAACTATCCTACCAGCGCAACTGGTGGCTACGAAGCCGTGACGCTGACTACTGCGCAACTGCCATCGCATTCACACACCATCAACGGCGGCAATTTTGGCTTGCACAACCGTTCGTTTGAAGGTGATGACGACACCGACCTCCCCTATGAAACCAGGTATAACACCCCCATTAATGGCACCGATAAAACCGGCGGCGATCAACCCCATGAAAACCGGCCCCCGTATTTTGCGCTGACGTATATCGTCAAATATTGAGTCGGGAAGAAATTACCCCGTAGGGTGCGTCTTGACGCACCATATCCGTGTCAGGAAAACGGTGCGCACGGCGCACCCTGCCCGGCGACATCACGCGCATTGCATTAGAATCGATGCTGTTCTCTACATCATTCAAGATCTATGCACCGCGCCTGGAACCCCACCCGCAGAAATAAAAATATAGGCACCAAATCCCAGGGTCATGGCAATGACAACCGCATGGTCGTGCCCGAAGCCTGGGGCGAAATTTTTTACGAAAAGCTCACTACGCATGTGCTGGTCAGGCGCGATATCGCCGGGCGCGAAATGCGTTTCTTTGTCGAACCAACCCGGTCTGACTGTTTTTATGCCTGCAGCATCGATGATATCTGCAGGGTGCTTGCGCATTGCCCGGCAGAAGCCTTATCTGCTTTTGATTTCATCGTGCTGCGCCAGCCCACGCGCAAGCAGCGTATCCTGCGTCCGTGCTGGGGAAGGGCGATATTCTCGTTTGAGATAAGCAAGCAGCCTGGTGCCGCCATTGTCATTGAGGCGCATAATCTTGCTGGCTATACATGGCCAAAATCGCTGAGCCAGGAAAGCCAGCGTGAGCTGGCGCGCTTGCAGCAAGATGGCCATGTCATCACCCGCACCCGCCGGGGCTATTCAATTTCATCTGATACCCAGGCCATGCGCAATACGATTTTGTACCGCACACTCTTGCATGAGACTGGCCATCATATCGATTACAAACGCAGCACGGATGAAGGATGGGATGGCAAGACCAGCTCCACCAAAGAAGACTATGCACACCGCTTTGCGGGAGAGCTGTATGCCAGACTGGAGCAGCAGGCTGTCGTGCCATTTGCCCCCATACTCGATGAAGCCGCAATGGCGCGGGATGGGCTGGACCTTGCGTGGTTTTGTCCGCCTGCTCCGGTAGATTCTGAATCATAGCTATAAGCGTAGCCGTAAGGTAGGGCGCATTGCAATGCGCCGCATGTCATCGTTGTGTATAGCAAAGATTGCCTGCCACGGTAGCTTGAATATC
The DNA here is from genome assembly GCF_049339405.1 of Undibacterium sp. Tian12W. Lineage (NCBI taxonomy): Bacteria > Pseudomonadati > Pseudomonadota > Betaproteobacteria > Burkholderiales > Oxalobacteraceae > Undibacterium > Undibacterium sp. Tian12W. The sequence goes on along the minus strand of NZ_JBMPPK010000011.1, from coordinate 9,783 downwards.
CGTGCGGTGCATTACAATGCGCCTCCCGTTATGGTTAGGTTACAGCCTTGACATGCAATGTTTGCGGGTTTCGTAGGGTGCGCCATGCGCACCGTTTTTGTATGCGACGACGGTGCGCACGGCGCACCCTACTGGGCGATCCCTACCTATCAAAAATACCTGATCCAAGCCTTCCCGCTTTGCCGCTTGTAACGCGCAAAGGCGCGGCAGGGATAATACAATATAGGTATCAAGGCAGCAGAAATCAACCAGATTTGCCAGACATGATCGACACCAAACCTCTGTCCATGGTTGGCACCGAATGCAGCAAGCATTATCTTCTGCAAACCCAGCAAGACATACAGATGCAGCAGGTAATAAAACATCGGTGCGCCACCAAACACGCTGGCGATGCGGCTTAACTTGCCTGGGTATTTTTCCAGCAAGGCTAAACAGCACATGCCTATGCCCAGCGTCAGCAAGGCAAAGTCCAGCGAGGGTGGGTACTTGGTCAGGTTGAAGAAAGACATCAGCGTCAGCAAGCTGTTGCCATGATTTTGCCATGGCTGGGTTTCACCATAGTGATTTATACCGCGCAGCACGGCAAACATAAGCAGGGCAGTGATGCCCAGGATAGTCAGCAGGCGCTGGCGGCGTTGTGCACTGATGTCTGCGGCATACAAACGGCCAGCAACATAACCCAGCAAGATGATGCCTATCCACGGCAGCAGAGGGTAGCTGACCTTGATGTTGATTGCCGCATCATTGATGAGATAGCCACGATGCAGCAGCAAGGTCCACAAGGCATGCGACACGGTGCCGGGTGCAAAACTCAGGTCAGCCAGGGCATTGTGCCCAGTGACGATCAGCAAACCCAGAATGCCCAATAAGAGCGGCGGCAGTTTGTGCAGCAGGCCGAGGATAATCATGCAAAGGCCGATGACCCAGATCACTTGCAGGTAAATCGTCGCAAGCGGAAATTGCCCGACCCAGGCGAAATTGACTAGCGTCAGTTCCAGTGCCACCAGCAACAAACCGCGCTTGATCAGAAAGCCGCCGGCATCGCGAGGGCCAGATGGCGGGTTTGCATACAGCCATGCAGACAAGCCCGTCAGGAATACAAATACCGGTGCGCACAGATGCGCCATCAGCCGCGTAAAGAACAATGCTGGTGCAGTCTGGCCCACATCCATAGGGTCGCTGACTTGCTGATGCAAAAAGAAAGTCTCGCGCACATGGTCAAACATCATGATCATCATGGCCAGGCCGCGCAACGCATCGATGCTGCTGATGCGCTGGCTGGTTTTTTGAGCGGCCACGTCCATCAGAACTGTTGATGCAGAGTGAGGCTGACATTGCGCTCAGCTCCCGGCGCGACCCACAACTGGCTATACGAACTGGCGTAATAGCGTTTGTTGAACAGGTTATCCACATTCAACGATACCCGCGTGGTTTTGCTCGGGCTGTAAGAAGACATGAGTTTCACTGTTGTGTAAGCTGGCAGCACAAAGCTGGAAGACACCGCCACATCACCCAGGCGTTCACCCACATAATTGATACCTGCACCCACGCTGGCCCTGGCTGTGCCTATGGTGAATAACTGGCTCAGGATAAGGTTGGCGCTATGCTTTGCCACATTCGGAAAACGGCTGCCAGTGATGATGGTGTTGTCGCCTTTGGTGACGGTCGCATCGGTGTAGGCATAGGCGGCAGACAGGCGCAGGTCAGTGGCGATGTCGCCCGCCACATCCAGCTCCAGCCCCTTGCTGCCGACTTCACCTGCCGCAATCGAGAAATCGGTATTGACCGGGTTAGTGGTCAGCACATTGCTTTTCTTGATACGGTAAAGCGCAACGGTGGCGCTGGTCTTGTTGTCTGGCGTATCAAACTTGAGGCCCAATTCATAAGAGCGGCTTTCTTCTGCCGGGAAGGCTGTGTTACTGATGCTGATGCCGCTATTTGGGCGGAAGCCTTTTGCGACATTCGCATACAGCGATATGCCTGCTATGGGTTGATACACCAGGCCAGCACGCGGGCTAGTGGCACTGAGTGACTGGCTGCTGGCGACTGATGCGCGATAATTCGTCAGGGTCTGGTCATAATGGTCGCTGCGCAAGCCCAGCAGCGCCTTCCATTGCGTGCCCAGATCAAGCTGGTCTTGCAGGTAGAGGCCACGTGCACGCTGGTTTTCCAGGGTGTTGACAGACAGCGTCAGCGGGTCGGCAGTCTTGCCATACACAGGATTGTAGATGTCGATGGCATAGGCGTTGGTGGCCGATGGATTGCGGCGCAACTGCACGCGGCTGTCATCAAACTGATAGGTGTCCACACCCAGCAAGAAATGGTGCTTGATGGCCGCAGTGTCAAACTTGCCCACCAGTTCCACCCGCGCAGATTTATCCGTCGCAGAAAAATCACGGTAGCGGCGCTGGCGGCGCAAGGTACGTTCATCTGCCAGCAGATTATTTGCCTCGGTAGAGTAACCATTGAGTGCACTGTCGCGATACGACAAGCCACTTTGCAGCGACCATTGCTGGTTAAAGTCATGCTGCACAAACACCTGGTGCCCCAGCGACTTCACCGTCATCAGGCCATCGCCTGGTTCACCCAGAAAACGGGAATTGGGTATCAGGCCCAGTTTGCCATTCACGGCCAGTACGCCACGGTCAAACGGTGTTTTTTGCTCACTGGCTTCGAGTTCATACGAGAGTGTCGTGCGCTCGCCTATCAGCCATACCAGCGAAGGCGAGACAAAGCTGCGCTTGCTGCTGATGGTGTCGCGGTAGCTGTTAGCCTGTTCTGCTGCGGCATTGATGCGGTAGGCGAAGTTATCGCTGACTGGCCCGGTCAGGTCGGCAGCGATGCGGTACGTCTGGTGGCTGGCCAGCGTCAGGTCAACATCATACTCAGGCTTGAAGCGCGGTTTCTTGGTCATGATATTCACCGTGCCACCAGGTTCACCACGGCCATACAGGGCTGACGATGGCCCTTTCAATATCTCGATGGATTGCGTACTCGCAGTATCACGCAAGCCATTGTAACCACGGCTGGAACTGAAGCCATTGACCATATAGTCAGACCCAAAATTAGGGTCGCCGGTAAAACCGCGCATGGCATAGCTGTCCCACAAACCACCAAGATTGCTTTGCCGCGCAATGCCGCTCGTCAAGTCCAGCGCATTGTTGAGGCTGGTGACGCCATTGTCTTTCAGCAGATCAGCCGTCAAGACCCGCACGCTTTGCGGCAGGTCAGCCAGCAAGGCATCGGTCTTGGTGGCACCAGTGGCGGAGATGCTGCGGTAGTTTTGTCTTTGGGCTTTGATCAGGACTTCGGTTTGGGGTTGGTCCTGGGCGTGGGTGAGCACGGGGTATGCGGCGGCGATGAGGAGGGTGAGGTGTTTGTAGTGCATGGGTGTTCCTGGGAAAATTGAAAAATCGATTTGGGGACGGAGATTGAAAGGTTGAAATACCGTAGGTTGGGCCGGGGCGTAGGTTGGGCTACGCTTCATCAGCCCAACACTCGGCGTTTAAATGACGTATACGTTTGCTGAGGCCCAGTGTTGGGCTGATGAGGCGTAGCCCAACCTACATCACGGCCCAACCTACGCTCCGGCCTAACCTGCTCCGGTTCGCATAACCTACTTCGGATAAACATAAACCTCCACCTTCATCCCCTTGAGGCGATACCCCGCGCTACCCATGGACGTATCACTACGCGTCGTCTCCAGCACACCGCTGACCCATACCGCGTCCATCATCTGTATCTTCGCGGGTTTGTCGAGTACCACATCGATGATCTGGTTCGCAGGCGGTGGCGGGGTGTGGATGCAGCCGCCAAAGTAAGGCACGAGCAAAAATTCGCGCAGCTTGCCGCGTTCGCCGTCGAGCGGCACGATGAAGCCGGGTATCCTGATGCGCGTGCCATTGAGGCTGGCTTCGACTGGTGCCTTGTCCCAGGCTTCGCGCATGGTTTGCAAGGCGGCCATGGCGCGTGGGTCACCGTCGTTGAGGAAATTCATGTCCAGGTTCTTGAAGTCCTTGCTGGGGTCCCAGTTCTTGGGGATCAGGGCTTCCCAGCGGATTTCCTTGTAGCTTTCGCTGGCGGCAGGCGCGGGTGCAGGCTTGCTGGCGGGCGCTGCTGATGCAGATGATCCTACAGCTTTATTCTGCGGCAGCCTGTCCCCGACTTTATATTGCCCGCTGGGTTCCGCCGCTTTGGCTGTCATCAGCAGCCAGGCAGTCAGCATGAATAAAATGCAGCAGGCGCTGCCCAGCCAGAACTGGTAAGCAAAGCGGGATTGATGTTTTGGTTTCATCGTTGTTCTCTCATTTTTACAGGCGCGGCATAAGTCCATCCGCCAGCGAATTACGGTAAGCCAGCCAGGCCGGTACCAGGCTGGTCAGCATGCCCATCAGCACCACCAGGCCCAGCAATGGGATTTCTGTCGCATTGAGAATGCAGGGTTTGATGAGGATGCCGTAATGCATCTGTACCCAGTCCTTGCCCGCCAGCGTCAGCACATCAAGCAAGAGCAGGCCGCTGATGGCGCCGGCGATGGTCAGGCCCAGGCTCTCAGCCATCAGCATCAAAAACAGGTGCCCCGGCCTGGCACCGGCAGAACGCAAAATCGCCAGCTCACGCCTGCGCTCATTGAGGCTGGCCAGCATCACCGCCAGCAAGCCTGCACTGCCCAGCACCACCAGCAGTGAAGACATCGCCAGCAAGACCCGTTCAATGATGCTGATGACTTGCCACAACTGATCCAGCGCCACACCAGGCAGCACGGCCAGCAAGGCATCGCCACTCTTGGTATTAATCTGCCTTTGCAAACGAAACACCATGCTGCGCTTGTGCAGCCCCACCAGCACGGCAGTGATTTCCTTGGGCTGCAAATCAAACTTACGTGCATGCTCGGCGGCGATAGAAAAGCCCGGCACGGGTGCGCCGCCTTGCCAGTCAAGATGGATGGCCTGCATGGCTTGCAGACTGATATGCACGCTGTGATCGACCGGTGTGCCCGTGCGTGCCAGTACACCCACTACCTTGAAAGGTTTGTCGGCATGTTCAGCCAAAGCAGCATCGCCAGTACCATGACTGAGCGTGATTTTTGTACCGACCTGATAGCCCAGTTTGTCTGCCACATCTGCCCCAATGACGGCGTCAAACAAATGATCTGCATCCCCGACAAAAGCCTGCCCCACCCGCAGTTGCAGGCTTTGCGCATCACCATAGCGAAAACGGCTGAAATAATCTGGCGTGGTACCCACTACCGCAAAGCCGCGATGCGAGTCACCCAGCGACAGCGGCACGGCCCATGCCACCGCCGGGTCATGCAGCAAATCCTGGTAACTTTGCCAGGCAATATTATTGGTCGCCGCACCGATGCGAAAAACCGCGTACAGCATCAGTTGCACCGGGCTGGTACGCGCACCCACGACCAGGTCAGTGCCTGAGATGGCATGCGAAAAGCCTTCACGCGCATCATTACGCAACCTCTCAACCGCCAGCAGCAGGCAGACCGACAGGCTAATGACGAACAGCATCAGGCCTAGCGTCAGGCGGCGGTTCCAGGCGCTTTTGCCTGCCAGTCGCAAGAAATATAGTAACTGCGAAAATAACTGCGAAAACATCAGTGCTGCTCCACGCGGTTGATTTTTTGCAAGTCCAGCTCGCGGTTAAACTGACTGGACAGCCTGTGGTCATGGCTGACAAATAACAGGCTGCTGCCATGGCTGGCGCATTGCTGCAAAATGAGCGCGATAAAATCTTTTTGCCTGTCAGCATCCAGTGCCGATGTAGGTTCATCAGCGATGATGATTTCTGGTTGGCCTATCAACGCACGCGCCGCAGCCACGCGCTGTTGCTGGCCTATGCTCAGTCCTGTGACATGGCGCTGATACAGGTGGACATCCAGCCCCAACGTATCCAGCAAAGCCACTGCCGCTTCGCGCGGGCTGCCATGCGCCGCGCTGGCACGTTGCTGCCTTCTTACCGAAAGTCGGCAAGGCAGCAAGACATTCTCCAGCATAGACAGATAAGGGATAAGGTTGAACTGCTGGAAAATAAATCCCGCATGATCCACCCGGAAGCGGTCACGCGCTGCGCCAGACAAGGCACCCAGGTCACTACCCAGCACCGTGACCTGCCCACGCTGCGGCGTGATGATGCCACCCGCCAGCGACAACAGCGTGCTCTTGCCACTGCCACTGGGTCCGTACAGGAATACGCTTTCACCCTTGCTGATGCTCAAGTTTTCTATGTCCAGACACGCTGCCTGCCCGGCCTGCCAGCGAAACTGCACGTTGCTCAGGCTCAGTGCAGTGCTGCTGTCTTTTTCTATTGCAGACATCACCATGCCAGCATGCGCTGTTTTGGTGTCAGTGTTGCTGCTACCTGCCCACGCGCGCCTGCCATTTGCGCATCGACCTTGTGTATCGCAGGGAAGGCATCAAACAAGCTCAGTTGCAGCGACTTCAGTGCGGCGACTTTGGTGCAGGCATACTCATATTCAGCATGCAGGTTTGCATGTTCATCCTTGGCTGCCGTCGTAGCCACTGTGGTTTGCAGCACAGGCGCAACTACTTTCACCGTGGCTAGCTGGCAGTCTGCCTCGGCATTGAGTTTCAATAAGGTATCCGGCTTTTGCATGAGATCAAGCAAAGCCTTGGCGGCCTGTTTTTGCTTGTCCGTGCGCGGCGCATGTTCAAAGCCCAGCAGATTATCCAGGGGGCTGTCAAATTCCAGCGTCAGCTTGTTGCCATCCTGCGCCAGCAAGACAGTCGCGCTGCCGTGTACATGGGCTTCGTGGGCATTGCTGTTGATTACTGTCGCTTGCAATGCAGCGAGCAGGGCGAGGGGGATCAGTTTGTTCATGTTGTTACTTCCATTTGTTGCGTGACCTTCTCGTTGACTTCGTCGTCTTCGTCATCATCGGTCTCCATCCACGATGGGAAAGGGTCGTCATAGCTGGCCCAACTTGCTTGCCCTTGCTCCATTTCCGCATTTGTCAGCAGACAGGCATCCAGCGTCGTTTCTATCGCTGCCTGATCCATATCCACACCAATGAACACCAACTCCTGGCGGCGGTCACCATGTGGTTCTATGCATTTGCTTAAAATATGCTGCTGGTAATCTGCATCCTGCGGCCACTCTGCCTTGCTGACAGCAGACCACCACAAGCCTGCTTCATGGTGACGGCAAATGCCACCCGCCTGTGACCATTCGCCCGCGATATCCATGCGCGTCGCCAGCCAGAAATAACCTTTTGACCGCACCACACCCGCAAAGCCCTGGTGTATGCAAGACCAGAAACGCTGCGGGTGAAACGGCCTGCGCGCGCGATAGGCAAAGCTGCGTATGCCGTATTCTTCACTCTCGGGCACATGCTCGCCGCGCAGTTCCTTCAGCCAGCCTGGTGCGGCAGATGCCTGTTCAAAGTTGAAGCGGCCTGTGTTCAATATCCGCTCCAGCGGCAGATTCGAAAAACTGCAAGGCACGATATCTGCACGCGGGTTCAGCGCCTGCAAGATCTGGCTCAGTCGCTCAAATTCGGCAGCACTGACCATGTCTGCCTTGTTGAGGACGATGACATCGCAAAACTCTATCTGCTCGACCAGCAGATCGACCACGGTGCGTTCATCCTCTTCCCCCATGGATGTACCACGCTGGTTAAGGCTGTCACCCGACGCATAGTCGCGCAAGAAGTTATACGCATCCACTACCGTGACCATGGTATCGAGCCGCGCAATATCAGACAGGCTGCGGCCTTCTTCATCCCTGAAGGTAAAGGTCTCAGCCACTGGCATGGGTTCGGATATGCCGGTTGATTCAATCAGCAGATAATCAAATCGCTGCTCGCTGGCGAGCCGCTGGATTTCTATCAGCAAGTCTTCCCGCAAGGTGCAGCAAATGCAGCCATTGCTCATCTCGACCAGCTTTTCATCCGCCCGCGATAACTCCGCCCCACCTTGCCGTACCAGGTCTGCATCGATATTCACCTCTGACATATCATTGACAATCACCGCCACCCGCTTGCCTTCACGGTTATTGAGGATGTGATTCAGCAGGGTGGTTTTACCTGCACCCAAAAAGCCGGAGAGTACGGTGACGGGCAAGAGCGTAGGGTTGGGCATGATGGGTCCTGTGTCTGGGTTTGGTTAGGCTGTGATGCTGGTGATGTTGGTGATGCGTTATTTAGTGTTGATAGAGGATCGCAATTCAGGCCAGTTTTTTTAAAGGCAGAAGCGCGGAGATTCTGGCGCTGCTTCTACTTGTAAATGCAACTTTGTTGCATTATTGGTTTAAAAAAACAGACTGAAATCAGTCCGCATGCATTCTGGTATTCCACAATTTCCCGGCTCTGAACCGCGTGCATATAGACTGCAGCTCAGCAGTTCAACACCTCAAGCAAACAGGCAGCATCCGCCATGCATCAGGCACGCACATGGTTTGTTATCTCAACTCTATTTGCAACACAATTGCATTTTTCAGATCATAAAGTAATTCAAATTATTTTGCAACAGTGTTGCAATTGCTTCAGATGTAAATGAATGAGGGTGTGATGGCATTGTAGTGATGCTTCTGGCTACTGTAGCGCGGGATGCATGATGCTCCAAGATTTCTTGATAGGTGCTCAATCAAAAACGGTAAACTTTTCGTAGGAGCGGCTTCAGCCGCGAACAAGTGCTTCCATTGGCCGCATACGCTGGCCTTTAATCAACGTCGTGATGTAGGGCGCATTGCAATGCGCCGCATGGGTCTCACAATACCCCGGGGCAAATAATCTGTGCCGTGCATGGCGTTCACATACGGCGCATTGCAATGTACCTCCCTTTCCGCATATCGTCACAAAATTTCTTGATATGATGTGCAATCAAAAAATGGCAAACTCTTCGCAGGAGAGGCTTCAGCTTACGCCACGCGTCTGGAAGCACATGTCTGCTGACACTCCAGGACGTTCAGACTTGCATGATTTGGATCGGTGGGGTGATATTGGACTGAAATGAACGTTTACATATCAACCTTGTCATAACGCTGTTGGCGAACCGCATACTCGGGTATAAAATGCGCGCTCATCGTCAATAGCTAATTTTCAGAATCGTACAAGTTCTGGCTGGACGGTATTGCAAAGGAAAGCTCACATGAAACAAGCAGAAGCCCATCTGCGCGACTGGTTCAAAGCCAGCATCAAAGGCGCGCTGCCATCCGGTACGATACGCTGCAAACTCGATAGTGGATTCATCGGGTATTCCGGCTCAATCACCTCGGGTGAGAAGGATCGCGTCAAGACAGATATCTACGATCTCACTTCCGACACGCAAGAATATGAAGGCAGCTTCAGCCAATTGATGGAGGCACTATGGGAAGCATCGCGTTCCGAGCCGCTAGGCCCGCTTTACCATTGCAACATCGACGTGTTGCCTGAAGGTGGCATACAACTGCACTATTTTTGGGAAGGCACGCCATTTTCATCTGTCCGGGAATTGGAAACTGATTCCCGGCGCTCGGCGCCTTCATTCGTGTACCGGCGTCGCTACGACGCTGCGCTTATCTCCCAAATCAAGGACTATGAACTCGATGACGGCTTGTATTTCTTCATCCCCGCCCGTGTCGAAGCCGGCAAGCCAATATCGGAACCGATGCTGGAAATCTACGCCACACTGGACTGGCAAGGGGATGTTAAGGAACATCTGATTAAGTTCTAATTTCCATCAATTACAAAATCATGTTCCAGTCAAAGCATAAAACGTGCTGCTGAACATGATTTTCATCAAGAATTGGGGAGTTGTATCCCCAACTTCTTCA